>NZ_JBZCSF010000015.1:0-70022 GCF_058273125.1 Effusibacillus sp. SKA8
CCATTAACGTTTCGATGATCGGACATGTAAACATCTCTTTGTTTTCCGGGCATTTTTTCTTTAAGCTCATGAGCATTCTTTCAATTTTTTGCAAATCTTGAATTTTGCTTTGAATCTCTTGAAGTTTGAGAGCAACAAAATCATACATGTCCCGGCATCTCACTTCATCCCGATCAACAACTCCCAACAATTTATCAATTTCATGAAGTGTAAACCCCAAGTCTTGCATCCGTTTAATAAAACCGATCCGTTGCACCATATCCTCCGGGTACATGCGATATCCGGAATCAGTACGAGTCGGTTCGGGAATCAATCCTAACCTTTCGTAATAACGAATGGTTTCCTTATTGACATGGCACGCTTTCGCCAATTGACTGATACGATACATCTTTGTCAATCACCCCATACCATTATAAACCCTGTACTATGGTACAGGATCAATCGTTAGCTTATATTCTTTCCACCAAAAAAATCTAAGCTCATGATAAAATCACTCAACAATCCATCCCCTTTCCCCACCCTCTCTTTGTCTTACTGCCACAAGGCTTTTCAGCCATTTTGCAGCATTTCTGTGCATTGCAATTAAAGTCGTCTCGCCCATGTCGTCTTTCCCCATCCCCGCTTGCTCTTACAGCCACAAGGCTTCTCCGCCTCTCCACACCATATACCAAAAAATTCCAAAGCAATTATAGTCGTGATAGGACTCAGAGAAAAACAAGGATGAGGACGTGAAAAATCGGGGTCAAAAAAGCAATTAAAGTCGAACTAAGAGCAGGGGGAAAGGCAGGGAAACAGATTCGGGATAGGGCAAAAGATAATCGGAGGAAATGATCGAGAAAAAACAAGAGAAAAACGTTTGAATCCCTTGTACCACAAGGGTTTTCTTCTTCTCCCCTCCCAATAAATCCTCTCCCCTGATTAGAAAAGAGCCAAGGAAAAACAGGAGTGAATACCTGAATTTCGCTCGGCTCGTAACATGACTTTTTAGGCTTTAACACGAATTTTTAGGCTGTGAGATGACTTTGATTGGTTTTTACATTAGCGTCTTTGGACGTTCTTCCCTACTCCACCGTCACGCTTTTGGCCAAGTTCCGCGGCTTATCCACATCGTTGCCGCGGGCCACCGAGGCGTAGTAGGCGAGCAACTGCAGCGGGATCACGGACAATACCGGGGCAAGGAACGGCATCGTTCGCGGAATGGTGATCACTTCGTCGGCATATTTTGAGATCGACTGATCCCCCTGCCACGCCAATGCCAGCACATACGCGTCACGCGCTTTGACTTCGACGATGTTGGAGACCGTTTTTTCGTAGAGATCGTCTTGTGTAACCAGCGCGATCACCGGAACCCCCTCCGTGATCAGGGCCAGCGTGCCGTGCTTCAATTCGCCCGCCGCGTACGCTTCCGCGTGAATGTAAGAAATCTCCTTCAGCTTCAACGCACCTTCCAAAGCAACGGCATAATCCAGGCCGCGACCGATGAAAAATGCGTCTTCCTTCTCGGCGTACTTCCGCGCAAACTGTTCAATTACCGGCGCAGTTTGGAGGACCTCCTCGGCCAGTTCCGGCAGCCCCTTCAACGCGGCGAGAATCGCCGGAACCTGATGCGCCCCCACCGATCCGCGTTCCTGCGCAAGATAACAAGCGAACAGATAGAGCGCGACCACCTGCGTCGTATACGCTTTGGTCGAAGCGACGGCGATCTCGGGTCCCGCCATCGTGATGATGGTATCGTCCGCCTCCCGGTTGACCGAAGAACCGAGTACGTTCGTAATCGCCAACACCCGTGCCCCGCGCTGTTTTGACTCGCGGAGCGCGGCCAATGTGTCGGCCGTCTCACCCGATTGCGAGATTACGATCACCAACGTGTTTTCCGAAACGATCGGATCCCGGTACCGGTATTCGGAGGCAATCTCGACATCCACCGGCAGCCGGGTCATTTTTTCGATTGCGGCTTTGCCGACCAGACCGGCATGCCAGGACGTGCCGCACGCCACAATATGGATGCGCTCGATGGACCCCGCCAGCTCAGGCGTCCAATTCAGCTCTTTGAGGACCACACGCCGTCCGTCGTCCGCAATTCTGCCGGCCAGGGTATCCCGGAGAGCACGCGGCTGCTCGTGGATTTCTTTCAGCATGAAGTGCTCGTAACCGCCTTTTTCAGCCGCCAGGGCGTCCCAGGTGACATTGAACACCTCTTTGCTGATCGGGTTGCCTTCAAACGTAAAGCACTCCACCCCGTCGGCCGTCAGCACCGCAATCTCGCCGTCGTCCATGATGTATGTTTTCCGCGTGTATTCGAGAATCGCCGGGATATCGGAAGCGATAAAGTTTTCTCCTTCCCCCAGTCCGATCACCAGCGGGCTTTGCTTGCGGACGGCAATCAGCTTGCCCGGTTCATCCTGTGCCATGATCCCCAGCGCAAACGCGCCGTGAATACGCTTCAACACCTGCACCACCGTTTGGAACAGGTCCCCGTTGTACAGTTCTTCGATCAGATGGACAACGACTTCCGTATCCGTTTCCGATTGAAACTTATGGCCTTTGGCGATCAATTCCTCGCGAAGTTCGAGATAGTTTTCAATAATCCCGTTGTGAACGACCACAAAACGGCCCGCTTCATCCGTATGTGGATGCGCATTGTCATCTGACGGGCGCCCGTGGGTCGCCCAACGCGTGTGGCCGATTCCCTGCGACCCCGCCAGCACGGCGTCGCCTTTTAGGCGCTCTTCCAGTGTCGCCAGGCGGCCCACCGATTTTTGCAATTGAATCGATCCGGAGTTGTATACGGCGATTCCCGCCGAGTCATATCCCCGGTACTCCAGCTTGCTGAGCCCGTTGATCAATATGTCCCGGGCTTGCCGATGCCCTATATATCCGACAATTCCACACATGGAATGAAAACCTCCTGAAGAAAGCTGGCATTCGCCGGATCAACCGCCGGTGAACGCCTCGAAATCGGCAATGTAAAAACGGCCCGCAATCTTTACGATCCCGTCCGATCGCCGGAGATTCGTTAAATCTTTTTTGTTTCCCCTTGAGCGGTTTTTGTCCCGGCGGTCGCCCACCGGTTTTCAAACGCGGCTCTTACGGCAGAGGGATTGCTGCCGGGAGGCACCCGCCGAATCTTCGCTGACCTCCTCCGCGTCAACTGCAGCACGTTCCGCAGTCCAGGCGCTTACCCGATATTCTTTTCCCGATCCTCCTTTCCGTCCGGAAATGGGCTACAACATCGATTTGTCCAAAAATCGGCTGCAACACCGATACGCACCTCGCTTCCGGCATCACCTCCTTTGCTATCTTATTCCATCCGGCAGAAAATTGCGTATATATCTTCGCAATCAGTTTGTTGCCCCCAACTCCTTACGCACTACATTCGCGATTCTTTCAACATACTCCTGCACCGTCTTCGCATCGGGCCCCTCCGCCATCACGCGGATCAGGGGTTCGGTCCCGGATGGACGCACCAGCACGCGACCCTCGTCGCCCAATGCTTCTTCCACCTGCCGGATCACTTCCCGGACCGCTTTGTTTTGATCCCAACCTTCTTTGCTTGCGACCCGCACATTCACCAGCACTTGCGGATAAGACCGCATAACGCTGCGCAGTTCGGATAACGGTTTGCCTTCGGCCACCATAACCTGGGTCAGCTGGACCGCCGTGAGAATTCCGTCGCCCGTCGTGTTGTGCTTCAGCATGATAATGTGGCCGGACTGCTCGCCTCCCAACGTATAGCCGCCTTCCCGCATCGCTTCCATCACGTAACGGTCGCCGACCGCCGTCCGCACCAGCTCGATGCCGAGTTCTTTCGCCGCCTTCACAAATCCGACATTGCTCATGACAGTGGTCACGATCGTGTTATGAGCCAATTCTCCCGCCGCTTTCAGCGAACGCCCGAGAATCGCCATCACATAGTCGCCGTCCACCAGTTGGCCCCGTTCGTCCACCGCGATCAAGCGGTCCGCGTCGCCGTCAAAAGACAAGCCGACCGCAGCCCCATGTTTCAATACGGCTTCCCGTACGACTTCCGGATATGTAGAACCACACTTGACATTGATGTTCACACCGTTTGGCTCCGCATTGATCGCAACGACTTCCGCGCCAAGCCCCCGAAACACTTCCGGCGCGATCCGGTACGCCGCTCCGTTGCCGCAATCGAGCACCACCTTCAACCCGTCGAAGCGCTTTGTCACCGTGGATTGAAGATACCCGACATACTGCGAAACCGCGTCGGAGCACTCCTCCATACGCCCGATGTCTCCACCGACCGGACGCGGCATCTGATCATCTCCGTCAAGCAAGGATTCAATCTCGTCTTCCACCCGGTCCAACAGTTTGAATCCGTCTCCGCCGAAAAATTTGATGCCGTTGTCCGCCACCGGATTGTGCGAAGCGGAAATCATAACCCCGGCGTCGGCTCCCAACGCCCGGGTCAGATAAGCCACTCCCGGCGTAGACACCACGCCTACGCGGATGGCGTTGCCGCCAACCGACAAAATCCCGGCTATCAGGGACGCTTCCAGCATGTCGCCTGAGACCCGGGTGTCTTTTCCAACCACAATCTTTGCGTTTTGTTTGCCGCGCGTCAGCACGTACGCTCCCGCCCGCCCCAACCGGTAGGCGAGCTCGGCGGTCAATTGCGTATTTGCCACTCCACGAACTCCGTCCGTCCCAAACAAACGTCCCAACTTGCTTGCTCCTTTTTTAACAGAATACTATGCCCATTCTCCCACAGAACGGAAAATCGTGCAATAACCCGCATGTTTCATTCGGCGACGATTTTCACGGGCACGCGCAGCGGCTCTTTGTCCACAAGTTTGACTGTCGCGGGGAGAGTCAGCGCGGCATCGCGCACATATTCACCGGGCGCAAGACCCGTCACGTCGATTGCGATTTTGATATCTTCGGGCCGGACTGCCGCCAGGTCCGCAGGAGCCCCTTCCAGTGTCAGCGTGATTCCTTCCGGCGGAAGAACCGCTTTTCTCCCTTTCGTCAAACCTTTCACCTCGGCCCGCAACTGCGAAAACACTTTGCTCTCAATTACGGGCTCGTACACGACATCCACCGTTTTCGGCTGAATCGAGACATTCACCGTTCTCCCTTTGTCGTTGACGGCATAAACCAGAACCGTCTGTTCGATCCCGGGCGATTCCAAGGTTTGTGCCGGAACGCGGGCCTGTACTTTTTGTACCTGCTGCAGCAAAGACGCCGCTCCCGTCACGGTGACTTCCTTTGGTTCCGCCCGAACGGCGGCCATTTTGACGGCATCGTGTACGCCTTCCACCACAAGCTCGACTTGGAAGCGTTGCTGCAAATTCGGTTCTAAACGGATTGCCACACTCTGGTTTTCGGCAACCACCCCCGGCGGGAGTCCTTGCACCTGCACCGGCAATTGGTGTACGCCTTCCCCTGCGGCTCTCGCGTCGACCACAAATTTGATTTTGTTGACCTGCATCTTGGTCTGCCAAACCGCCAACCGGTCGCCGTGAATCTTGACCGTCACCTCGGGGGGCTCGCCGACGAGGGAGACACGTTCCTTGACGTATAAAACTTCCGCCGTCCCGCTGATCGTCTCGGTCACTCTGTCGGCCAGCGCGGGCGGCTCCGGAACATCCGAACCGGCACGCACGACGAGCCACAGCATGACCGCCAATACAAACGCGATCAACCGAACCAAGTTATTGCTTCGCAGAAAATCCATCACTGTTCCTCCGTCTTTCTGCCAAACAACGAGAATGCGCTTGTTTTCTCGGGCATCAAGTGGCTTTTCAACATTTGGCGCAAAGTTTGATCATCGATGTTGCGCGTGATTTTGCCGTTGACCGCAAGCGAGATGTAGCCTTTTTCCTCGGAGACGACGATCGAGACCGCATCCGAATGCTCCGTAATCCCGATCGCGGCCCGGTGCCGGGTACCCAATTCCTGCGCAAGGTTCGGATCGTCCGACAGAGGCAAAAACGTGTTCGCCGTGACAATCCGGTTCCCCCGGATCACGACCGCCCCGTCATGCAAAGGCGTATTCGGAATAAAAATGTTGATCAACAATTCGGAGGAAACAAGCGCTTCAATCGGCACCCCGGTTTCCATAATATCGGCGATGCCCGTTTCGCGCTCGATGACAATCAGGCCCCCGATCTTGTTTTTCGCCAAAACGGATGCGGCCTTCGCAACTTCATTGATCATCCTGCGCACGTCTTCTTCGTTCTCGTGAATTTTGGCCAGCGCGAAAGAACGAGAAAAAAAGCCGCCACGCCCCAATTGTTCAAGGGCGCGGCGCAGCTCTGGCTGGAATACGACGGGAATTGCAAACAACCCGATGGTTAACGTCTTGTCCAGAATCCAGTTTAACGCCCGCAAGTTCAGATAGTTTGAAATCCCGGTCATGATCAGGATCACCACGATCCCTTTCAGGAGCTGAACCGCCCGGGTTCCCCGAATCAAAAGGATCATCCGGTAAAAAACAAAGGCAACAATCAAGATATCAAGCGCATCCGTTATTTTAAACTGGCCGATTACGTCTAAAAATGTCTGCAATCTCGCCACCTACTGTCCGTTAGCAACTCTTAACCGTAGGATTTCCCTACCTCTCCCATAAGATTCGATAGTTGTTATGATTTTCCTGCCGCCGAAACTTTCACTTTTTTGATAGTATAACAAAAAAGCACGCAGGGTGAATCATTCAAATCCCCCCATACGCGCCTGTTTTTGTCATAAAGTTTAGACCTCTTGTTTTTCTCGAAGTCCTTCGATCAGGACTTTCGCCACTTCCGGCCGGGTGAATTCGGACGGCAACATCTCCCCGTTCCGCAGCTTTTCCCGCACCTTCGTCCCCGACAGGGTCAGCCGCTTCGATTCGTCGTGCGGACATGTTTTTGGCGACGCCATGTTTCCGCATGCGGTGCAATAAAAACTGTGCTCGAAAAACAGCGGAGTGATGCCCAGTTCTTCCGGCGTAAACTCGCGGAAAATCAACTGCGCGTCATAGGTGCCGTAATAATTGCCGACACCCGCATGGTCGCGTCCGACAATGAAATGAGTGCATCCGTAGTTTTTGCGAACCATCGCGTGAAACACGGCTTCACGCGGCCCCGCGTACCGCATGGCAGCCGGGAACACAGCCAACGCAACCCGCTGCTCGGGATAGTAGTTGTTCAGCAGAACCTGATAGCTGCGCATTCTCACGTCAGCCGGGATATCGTCCGACTTGGTTTCCCCGACTAACGGGTTCAGAAACAGACCGTCAACAATCTCAAGCGCACATTTTTGAATATATTCATGCGCCCGGTGAACGGGATTCCGGGTTTGGAAACCGACAACCGATCTCCATCCTTTCTCCCGAAACAACGCGCGGGTTTCCGCCGGATCAAGGTAATATTCTTTAAACTCCGCCGGCTCTTTACGGTTCAACACCCATACGGGACCGGCGACATACACATCGGGCCGTTCGTACAGCTTCCTGACTCCCGGATGTTCGGGGTCCCTGGTGCGATACACTTTTTCCGCTTCCCGCTCCTTGTCGTACACGAATTTTTCGGCGACTTCCAGTACCCCGTAGATCACTCCGTCTTCACCGGCCAGCGCCACGGTTTCGCCGATTTCAATCGTTTGCGCCTGCTCCCGCGTGACCGGCAGCGTGATGGGAAGGCTCCATACATGACCGCTTGTCAGCCGCATCGTTTCGAGCACCGATTCGTAATCTTCCCGCCCGATAAACCCGGTCAGCGGCGAAAAGGCACCGATTCCAATCAGTTCCAGATCGGAAACCCCCCAATTGTCCAACCGGATTTTTTTATAAGTTTTCGCTTTCTCCAGTTCCGCTTCCCTTTCGGCCCCCCGTAACACCCGGTTTACCAAAGTTCCCCCATGTGGTGCGATCAAATCTTTCACCGAACAAACCTCCTAGCCCAGCAATTTCATTCCTGACAGGAACAGCATCAGCGTGAGAGCCGCGCGAACCGCCGTATCGGGTATTTGGGTCGTCAACCTGCTGCCGATCAAAATTCCCGGAATCGATCCCAGCAACAGTTTGAAAACAAGCGACATATCGACGTTTCCGATCGACATATGGGCCAATCCCGCCACACCGGTCACCAACACCGCCTGCACAATATCCGTTCCGACCAGCTTCGCGCCCGCCACCGGATAAATCATCGCCAGAACCGCCATAAAAAGCGTTCCGCTGCCGACCGACGTCATTCCCACAATTGCGCCGCCGACGAGCCCCAACACAACCAGCTTGGTTCGCGGAGGCCGCTTCACTTCTTTATAGTTGACCTGTTTGCCTTTCGCCCGGAAAATCCGCCAGAGCATCACTCCTGCAATCAGCAGATACGTGACGCCAAGGATCTTTCCGATCGAACTGTTCAGTTGTTTCGTGTCAAAATGGTTCTGCATCAGCATGACGGTCAGCACACCCGCCAAAGCGCCGGGGATGCTGCCTGCCAGCAGCCACTTGACCACCGCGAAATCGATGGTTTTCTGCCGCCAGTGCTGATACGCCCCAAACACTTTGGTAACCGATGCGTAAATCAGGTCGGTTCCGATCGCCACAGTCGGCGACACCCCGAACAAAAAGATCATCATCGGCGTCATCACCAACCCGCCCCCCATTCCGGTCATCCCGATGAGCAGACCGACGACGAATCCTCCTACCGACACTTCGTAACCCATATGTTCTCCACACCCTTTTCCCTGGGTATTCAACCGCGTGCGTTCCGCCAATGCTCAAGGATGTGGAAATCCTCTTATTGATGCAGGCCGCACTCTGTTTTTGCAAAGTTCGCCCAACGTCCCGCCCGCGGATCTTCTCCCGGCTTTACGGGGCGGGTGCAGTGCGTGCATCCGATGCTTGGATATCCCCGGTCGTGCAGAACGTTGTAGGGCACGTCGTTTGCCAGAATGTAATCCCAAACTTGCTTGTGAGTCCATTTTGCCAGCGGATTAAACTTGATCAGGCCGAATTTTCGATCCACTTCGATCACACCCGCATTGGCGCGTGTCGGCGCCTGTTCGCGGCGAATGCCGGTAATCCACGCGTCCAGTTCGGCAAGGGCCCGTGTCAGCGGTTCCACCTTCCGAATGTTGCAGCAAGCGTTCGGATCGGACGCCCACAGGGCCTCGCCGTGCCGCTCGGCCTGCTCTTCGAGGGTCAGCAGCGGGCTGTACCGAACCAGATTCGGATTGTACTTTTCGATGATACGGTCTCTCACCTCATAGGTCTCCGGAAACAGCACGTCCGTGTCCAGATAGAAAATCTTCGCGTCCGGCTTGATCCTGACAATCATGTCGATCAGCGCCACATCTTCCGCTCCGAAGCTGCTTGCAAAAGCGATATTCCCAATCGTCGCAAACGCGTAACGGAGAATTTCCTGGGGCGTGCGGTCCTCCAGCTCCTCGTTCAATTTTTGCACCTGCTCAGGAGACAGTACCAACTGTTTTCCATTGTTCATATGCTTTCTACACTCCTCTTGTATAAGTAGTTCAAATGATCAACATAAGAAAATCTTATCCAGAGCCGAAAAAAAGATCGGCTTCCCCCTGAGAGCGTGCCATTCGCTTGCCTTTACTAACATATTGCAGTCATTTGTCAGGGGTTACAGATTTCCGGAAAAATATTTCCTAGTAATTTAGTATGAATTTATGGCATTTCGTTGTTTTCACTTTACTACGCATTTTCCAATTCGTCAATAGAAAAAAGACTGCCGGCCGACAGTCTTTCTCCGTATTCTCCTCTTATTACGTAAAGCGCTTGAAGAACGCTTGAGGTTTTAAATCACCGTTTCCCCCAACACGGAACAAATCATATCCACCGCAACCCGCGCCGTGCGATTCTCCACGTCGAGAATCGGATTCACTTCCACCACGTCCACCGACACCAGCACGTTGGCATCCGCCAACATTTCCATCGCCAAATGCCCTTCCCGGTAAGTAACCCCTCCGAGTACGGGAGTTCCCACGCCAGGCGCTTCCCGCGGATCGAAAGCATCAAGATCGAGACTCAAGTGAACGCCGTCGACATCTTTGGAAGCGATCCGGATCGCCTCTTCCATAACGGCTGACATCCCCTTTTTATCGATCTCGTGCATGTCAAACACGGCAATCCCGGCCTGTTTGATCAAAACCCGCTCGTCCGAGTCGATCGAACGGGCGCCGACCAGCACCACATTCTTCGCACGTAGTTTCGGCTGGAATCCGGCGACTTTTGTCAAATCGGGATGTCCGATCCCCAGTGACACCGCCAGCGGCATGCCGTGGATATTGCCGGAAGGCGTCGTGTCTTCGGTATTCATGTCCCCGTGCGCATCAAACCAGATTACACCCAGGTTCCGGATCGCCTTGGCCACCCCGGCGACGCTTCCGATCGAAATCGAATGATCCCCGCCCAGGATAATCGGCAGCCGGCCGGCCTGCACTTCACCGGCCACCGTTTCCGCCAGTTCATTGGACACTCGCACGATTTCGGGCAGATATTTTAATTTCGGGTTTTCCACACGGTGGGATTCGGGAGTCGGTACATGGACATTGCCTTTGTCCGCCACCTCATACCCCAATTTGGCCACCCGTTCCTGCAAATTTGCGTAGCGGATCGCCGACGGCCCCATATCGACGCCGCGCCGCCCCTGCCCGAGGTCGAGCGGTACTCCGAGAATTGAAACCGGTTTTTTCATAAAGCGATTGCCCCCACTTCGTTTCGCTATCCTAGTGTCGCATCAGCCGATTTCTTCGATAACCGTCCCTTCCAAATCGCCCAAAAGCTGATGGGCTTCCGGTGCCGGCAGTTCTTCGACAGACCTTAATTTTCTTTCGATTGCGCGGGTTCTCACTTCGGCGCTGCCAATTGTGTTCGCAGCCTGTTCAAGCTGCTTTTTGGTTTTCGCAAGGACTTCCCCAAACTTCCAGAACTCCGTTTTGACGGCTCCCAAAAGCTGCCATACCTCACTGGAACGCTTTTGAATGGCCAGCGTGCGGAATCCCATCTGCAAACTGTTCAACAATGCCGTAATGGTCGTCGGTCCCGTGACGATGACGCGATATTCCCGCTGCAGCGTATCCCACAGCCCCGAGCGCCGCAGCACTTCCGCAAACAATCCTTCAATCGGCAAGAACATGATCGCAAAATCGGTCGTGTCCGGCGGATTGATGTATTTATCCTGAATGGTTTTGGCTTCCTGTTTGATTCTCGCTTCCAGCAGCTTCGCCGCATCGCTGGCCGCTTGCAAATCCCCCGCCTCCTGGGCGTCCACAAGCCGTTGATAGTCTTCCAGCGGGAACTTGGAGTCGATCGGCAGCCAGACGTGTTTCTGGCTGTCCTCTTTACCCGGGAGCTTAACCGCAAATTCCACCCGCTCCGCGCTTCCTTTTTTCATGGAAACGTTTTTCTCGTACTGGTCGGCGCTTAAAATTTGTTCCAGTATGTTTTCCAATTGAATTTCGCCCAGTGTCCCTCTTGACTTCACGTTGGTGAGAACCTTTTTCAAATCTCCCACGCCGGAAGCGAGCGTCTGCATTTCCCCGAGTCCTTTGTGAACTTGTTCAAGCCGTTCGCTCACCAGCTTAAACGACTCGCCCAACCGTTTTTCCAGCGTCTCATTCAGTTTTTCGTCAACCGTCGCTCTCATTTGTTCAAGCTTCTTATTGTTGTCCTCCTGCAGCACCGTCAGCTTCTGTTCGACCGTGGCTCTTACTTTTTCCAGCTTTTGTTCGTTCATCTGCGTCAATTCCGTCAGTTTGCGGGAGAAGGCATCCAGCAGATTCTTCTGCTGGTTTGCCATTTCCCCGATGGAAGTCATGATGTTTTGATTGAGCGTTTGCGTCAGCTTGTTAAACAAGTTCACGATCTCTTCCCGGCTCAGCTTGGCGGACAAATTCGCTTCTTCCCGGTTTTTTGCGATTTCGTCCCGGAAGGTTTTCTCCATTCGCTCCTGCGTTTTTTCCAGCAACACAAGTTGATTCTGCAGTTGATCGGCAAGTTGCACGGAATTCTTTTTCGTCAGCAAGACAATCAAAACCGCCACGTTCACCGCTATAGACACGGCCAACAGCGTCTCAATCATTGGTATCCCCCATTTCCAACCGTGTATTCCATCCGCTTACCGTATGTACCATGTCAACAACTGTGGGGTGACAAACCCTTCGATCATCGCGGCGGCCAGCAGGAGCAGGACAATCGTCGGGACCACCCGCAACGTTTCCCCAAAAGCGTGACGGAAGCTTTGCCAGCGGGTTTTGCCGGCCATTGGCCGCAGCCACATATACCCCAATTTGATCCCCATCGCCCCCGCCAGCAGAAATGCCGGGATTTCCAGGATTCCATGCGGAAGGATGCCAAACAGGGCGAGCGCCCATAACGGCACCTGGCCCATTTTTCCCATGAAGGCAAGGGCATAGCCGACAAGCATTCCGTTCATGACGATCAAGTAAATCGAAATTACGGAAAGAAAAACCCCCGACAGCAGGATCACCATCGAAACCGCAACATTGTTCTGAAACAGCAGCAAGGCGAGTTCCAGATGGCTGCCCTGCGATTCGTGCGCAATTTTTGCGATGCGTTCAACCCCTTCCTTCAAAAGTTCGCTGAGCGGATTATAGAACACAAATCCGATCATGGCGCCCAACGCAAACAGGCTCAGTGCAAATCCGACATAACCGCGGTTTGCTTTAATAATAACGGAAACGGATCTCATGGTTCCTCCTTGCTTGACCAACTTGTTCGCATAACCCCGTCCCCTGTGCATAGACATGTATCGATATGGAAAGCGTAGTGACGGAGGTGTCTGTTTATGAATATGATTTGGTCGTTTCACTGGAAGCGGGGAAAACGGATCGCCATACTCGGAATCGCTGTGCTGCTTTTTGCCGGGGTCTTGTATTTGGAAATCGGTCCGGCCACTTTCGGTTCACTGCCCGTCGCAAAAATCGGTTCCCCCGGAGCCATTTACAGTGTGCCCACCGAGCAAAAAGTTGTCGCCCTGACGTTTGACATCTCATGGGGGGAGAAAACGCCGGGCCCCGTGCTTGACGTGCTGGAGCAAAAAGGGGTCAAGAAAGCGACCTTTTTCCTGTCCGGTCCCTGGACCTCGACGCATCCGGAAATCGCCAAGCGGATCAAAAACATGGGCTTTGAAATCGGGTCCCATGGCCACATGCACAAGAATTTTTCCGAATACAGCAACGACTGGATCGACCAGCAAGTAAAAAAAGCGGAAGCGGCGATTTATGACGTCACCGGCATCAAGACCACTTTAATCCGCACTCCGAACGGCGACTTCAACAAACGCGTGCTGGAGAAACTGCACAGCATGGGCTACACGACCATTCAATGGGATACCGATTCCCTCGACTGGAAAAATCCCGGCGTCGATGCCATCGTCAACCGCGTGCTTTCGAAAGCCCATCCCGGCGATATTATATTGCTTCACGCAAGCGATTCATGCAAACAAACTGCGGAGGCCCTTCCCCGCATCATTGACGGCTTGCGGGCGAAAGGCTATGAATTCGTCACCGTGTCGGAACTGATTCACGGCACAAATCCAAAATCAAAGACGGAGTAAGCGCAAAAAAGCACGCAATCCGCCGGACGCAACCGGCAGCTATACATTAAGCGCGAAGGATCCGCCCCAACAGCAAAATCAAATAGCTGTTGCACGCGAGCAAAATCGTGCCGATGACAACCGTCAAGCCGGTAAAGCCGGATTTAAGCGCGACATACCATTCGATAGCCGTGAACACATACAGGAAGAAAAGTGCAGGTATGAATGCGTTTTTGCCGGATTCCCTCGCTTTGACATACGCGACCGCCAGCGCGATCAGCAACGGCCAGCTGGCAAATCCGACGTAGGGCCAGATCGACCCTTGTCCCTGGCCCTCCGTCACATAACGGAGATAAATCATGTCCGCATACACCACGATGACCAGCAACGCTTGTACCCATCGCCAGAACTCCGGCGGCATAACCCCTTTTACGATAAAATTCAGCGTCAAATAGGCCCAAAACCCCATTAAAGCGGTGGCCGCCACGAATCCTCCCACTTCCACCCCGAAAAACAGCCGGATATTCGCAAACAGATCCGTCAATGCGTGAAACACCCCGACCAAGATGCCGATTCCCACGGTTGTCAGCACCATAAAAGCGAATTTGCGCAATGTCATCGCAGAATCTCCCCTCCAGATTCACAAAACCATCATATAAAAAAAACGAAAAAAAAGACAGTCTGACATTTCAGCCATAGATTGGCTGTCCCTTTGCCGCATGTCCAAGTTTCTTCCTACACATATTATGACCAAGCACAGAAAGGAGGGCTCATCATGCGACTTCAAAGCCGTTACACCCTCATCCTGGCCCTTGCTTTCCTCGTGAGCGGCTTGACATCGTGTTCTGCCGGAAGCAGCCAACAAGGCAGCCCGTCACCCGGGCAACAACGCCCCGAATATAACCAGACCAAAGCGATGATGCTGGATATCCTTCATTCCAAAGAAGGAAAAGATACGCTTATGGATATCGTCAAGGACCCTTCCTTTAAACGTTCCATGATCATCTCGGAGCAAGACATCTCTTCCGCCATCCTCAAAACATTAAACGACGAAAAAAACCAAAAACAGATCCTGGAAGCGCAGATGAAAGACCCGAAATTTGCGGCCGCCATGGTCAAAGCGTCAAAAAAAGAGCAGGAGACGATGCTGAAACAGTTGATGAAAGACCCCGATTACCAGCAGTCCATGCTTACCCTGATGAAAAGTCCCGATTACCAAAAAATGGTCTTCACCCTGATGCAGACCCCGGAATATCGGCAGCAAGTCATGAAGATTCTGACGGAATCTTTGCAAAACCCCGAATTCAAACTCGTATTCATGGACATTGTGAAGGAAGCGATCCGTTCCGGCGCCGGTGTGTCAAAAATGGGCGGGACAGGCGGCGGGCGCGGAGACAAGCAACAACAGGGTAAAGAAGGCGGAGATCAACAAGGCAAGGAGGGGGGCGGAAAAGAAGGCGGCAAGGAAGGCGAAGATCCGCAGAACAGCCAAAAAGACGGCGGCGATCAGGAAAAGGAGAAAAAGGAAGAAGAATGAAGCCCCCTTATTTTGTAAAGGGGGTCTTATTCTGTCTTCCCCAGAATGGATCCGGCACCACCACGCTTGGATGAATCCGGGGTTGTCACAATTTTGCGGCAGCCGAAAGCCCCGCTTTTTGGGCGACCTGTTTTGCAATTGAAGCGAAAATCTCCGCTTGTTCCGAGCCAGCCGGAAAAATTCCGCTACCGGAAGCGGTGGCGACCCCCAGCGGAATCTGCCCCAACAGATCGGTGCCCAACTCGCGGGCCAATTTTTCACCGCCGCCCTTGCCGAAAATGTAATGCTTTTCTCCGTTGACTTCAAAATACGACATGTTCTCAATGACGCCCAAAATCTCATGGTTGGTCCGGATCGCCATTGTGCCCGCTCTTGCCGCCACTTCAGCGGCGTTTTGTTGCGGCGTCGTCACGATAATTTCTTTGCTTTTCGGCAGCAGCGTATGAACGTCGAGCGCAACATCTCCCGTTCCGGGAGGCAAATCCAGCAGCATCACGTCCAAATCGCCCCAATAAACTTCAGCAAAGAAATTGCGCAGCATCTTCCCAAGCATCGGTCCCCGCCAGACCACCGGATTGTTTTCATGCACAAAAAAACCCATGGACATGATCTTGATACCGTCCTGCTGCACCGGCATCAACAGGTTGTCGACCAAAGTCGGTCTGCGATCCCCCAATTGAAAAATGTTTGGCAGACTAAAACCGTAAATGTCGGCGTCAATCACGCCCACTCTGTATCCGAGCCGGGAAAGGGCCGCCGCCAGATTCGCCGTAGCGGTAGATTTGCCGACACCTCCCTTGCCGGATGCAACCGCAATAAACACCGTTCTTGCCTCCTCCCGCAAAAGCGGCGGAATTTCCGGTTGTCCGGCGATTTGCAGCGGGTCGGCCTGACCGGCGCGAACTTTGGCCGCAAAACGGCTCCGTTCTTGTTCCGACATTGTGCCAAGAATCACATCCCAAGACTTGACACCGGGTATCGATGCAAGAGCGGTCCGCACATCCTGGTCGATTTTATTTCGAAGCGGGCATCCCGCCACTGTCAGCAGGATCTCTACCGTCACATGATCGCCATTGATGTCGATCCGTTTGACCATCTCCAAGTCGACAATGCTGCGCTGAACTTCCGGGTCTTCCACTTTGCGCAACGCTTCCAAAACGGCTTGTTCCGTGACCATTGTGCCTTCACCTCCATCGTTAACAATTTTCATTTTACCCGTGAACTTGGATTCGTACAAATGATTTATCTCACATTTTGCGATTCTGCGAGATAGTCGAGGATCCCATGGTACATCGCGTAGGCGATTTTTTTCTGATACGACTTTTGTTTCAGAAGTTTCAGTTCTTCCGCATCCGACAGAAAACCTACTTCCGCCAGCACGGCAGGGATGTGGGAGTGCCGCAGCAGATACAGGTTTTCTTGCGGCTCGATGCCGCGCTTGCTGTGCAACTCCTGCTGAAACCGTGTTTGAATCGCCTGCGCCAGCCGTTTGCTGGCTTCCAAATCGGAATCGTAAAACACTTGTGCGCCCCGGCCACCGCCCGGATTGGAGTTCAAATGGATGGAAAAAAACAAATCGGCATGGTTGTCACGAACCAGCATCAACCTTGCTTTCAGGTCCTCCCATTTGCGCCGGCTATACCCTTTTGTTTCCGGATTTGCAAGATCGCGGTCGTCCTCACGCGTCATGATCACATACGCCCCCGCTTGCTGCAGATAATCGCGCAGGTATTGGGAGACAGTCAGCGCAATCGTTTTTTCGACGGTTCCGTCGGCTGCCACCGCCCCGCCGTCAGGCCCCCCGTGTCCCGGATCGATCACAACGGTATATCCCGACAGCGGCGCATTCCATGACCATAACTTTGCAATTGGAACATCCGCCGTCACCAGATTTACCAGAAAAAGCACAAGAGCAAGCGAACCTGCCGCAATCGATATTTTCCGCCAATTGTCGGACAACAGCATCGTGCTTTCCTCCTTATCTCTTCTCACCCCTTTCATGTATATGAAACAAACGTAAAAAAAGGACATCCTTTCGGATGTCCCTTGGAAAGCGGAGCGGATTAGCGCTTCGAGAATTGCGGAGCGCGGCGGGCCGCTTTGAGACCGTACTTTTTGCGCTCTTTCATGCGCGGATCGCGGGTGAGGAAGCCGGCTTTTTTCAGAGCCGGCCGCAATTCGCCGTCCGCCTTCAACAGCGCCCGCGCAATCCCGTGCCGAATTGCACCGGCTTGGCCGGAGATTCCGCCACCGTGCACATTGCAGAGCACATCGTATTTTCCCAGCATATCGGTCAAAATCAGCGGTTGTTTTACAATCAGCTTTAAGGTTTCAAGACCGAAATAATCGTTGATATCACGACGATTCACGATAATTTTGCCATCACCCGGCACGAGCCGAACGCGAGCAACCGAATGCTTGCGGCGACCGGTACCCCAATATTGTACTTGAGCCACAGGGCCAACCTCCTCTTAAATTAGTTCTTAGATTCCCATGGAATCGGTTGTTGTGCGCTGTGCGGATGCTCAGATCCCGCGTAGACGCGGAGCTTCTTGAGCATCTTTGCGCCCAGGCTGTTCTTCGGAAGCATGCCTTTTACCGCTGAGAACAAAACCCGCTCAGGTTTGTTTTTCAGCATTTCTGCAGCGGTGGTTTCCTTCAGACCACCCGGATACAAGGAGTGACGGCGGTAGATTTTGGAGTGAAGCTTTTTGCCGGTGAATACGACCTTTTCAGCGTTGGTTACGATCACAAAATCGCCGGTGTCCACATGAGGCGTGAACTCCGGTTTATGTTTACCGCGCAGAATGGAAGCGATCTCGCTGGCTAGACGACCAACGGTTTTGCCTTCCGCGTCGATGATGTACCATTTCCGTTCCACAGCGTTTGGTTTCGCCATGTATGTCGTACGCATGGGATTTCCTCCTAACTTTATCACAGTTTAAACCGGGGCTAGTGGGAATAGCGGGTTTAAACAACACTACTATTTTATCGATTCCCACTATCCAAGTCAAGCTGCAGTCATACAATTTTATCCTTTGGAGTAATGGACTCTCAACAATGTCAATCCGTGCGCCGGGGCCGTCACGCCCGCGGCGGTCCGGTCAAGCGCTTGCAGGATGTCCGGAATTTGCGCGGGATCGATCCGGCCCTTTCCCACATCGACCAGCGTACCGACCATAATCCGCACCATGTTCCACAAAAATCCGGAACCTTCCACTGTAATCCAAAGCAGGCGGTCCCTTTCCTCGACGAGCACCTGTTGCACATGTCTGACCTTGTCCCCGACAGGCGTCGCCGAACTGCAAAAACTGGTAAAATCGTGTTCGCCAACCATATGGCCGGCCGCTTCTTGCATCGCGGCCAACTCCAGATGTTGCGGAACATGCCACGCGTAACGCCGGAGAAACACGTTCGGGTGCGGGCCGCGATCAATCTGATACCGGTACACTTTGCCGATCGCATCGTACCTTGAATGAAAAGACGGCGAAACTTCCTCCGCAAAGCGAACCACGATATCGGGCGGCAGATTCGCGTTCATTGCAATTGGCCATTTTTCGGTCGGAATACGTGAAGCGGTGTGAAAATTGACAACCTGCCCCCATGCGTGAACGCCCGCATCGGTTCTCCCCGAACCGATCACCTGCACCGTTTCGCCAGTCAGCTTCGCAATGGCTTGTTCCAATTCGCCTTGTACGGTACGCAATCGGGGTTGCGCCTGAAAGCCGTGGAATTCGGTTCCGTCATAGGCAATCGTCAACTTGATGTTGCGCACACCACTCACCTCCGGTCCACACGCAAAAAAGAAAGGGCCATGACCGTATGTCATACCCTTTTCCGGATTACTTTACGAGCTCCAGAATCGCCATCGGTGCACCGTCTCCGCGCCGGGGACCGAGTTTCAAAATGCGCGTATAACCGCCTTGCCGTTCCGAGAATCGGGGCGCGATCTCAGCAAACAGTTTTTGAATTGCGTCCTGCCCTGTGCTCTCATTCGCCGTTTCCGGACGAACAAACGACGCCACTTGGCGACGGGCATGCAGATCGCCGCGTTTTGCGAGCGTGATCATTTTTTCGGCAATCGAGCGAATTTCTTTGGCTTTCGCTTCCGTTGTTTCAATTCGCTCATAAATGAAAAGGTCTGTCACAAGATCCCGGAATAGTGCTTTCCGCGCTCCCGTCCGCCGATTCAGCTTGCGATATGCCACTTTCATTCCCTCCTTTGAAACAGGATGTTTCATCCCGCGTTGGTCGCATGGACGCGACCGCCCTTAGCGGGGTAACCTCTGCTGTGTATAATCCTGCGTTGTCGCCGCCGTGTTGCCTTCCTACTCTTCTTGCCGGAGAGACAAGCCGAGTTCCGCAAGTTTTTCTTGCACTTCCTCAAGCGATTTGCGACCGAGATTCCGCACTTTCATCATCTCTTCCTCGGTCTTCGAGCACAGTTCCTGAACGGTGTTGATGCCTGCACGCTTGAGACAGTTGTACGAACGAACGGAAAGATCCAGTTCTTCGATCGTCATCTCCAGAACCTTCTCTTTCTTGTCGTCTTCTTTTTCAACCATAATTTCTGTGTCTTTCACTTTATCGGTCAATCCGACGAACAGCATCAAATGTTCGGTCAGAATCTTCGCAGCCAAGCTTACCGCTTCATCAGGACGAATGCTCCCGTCGGTCCACAGCTCCAGCGTCAGTTTGTCGTAGTTGGTTACTTGTCCGACACGGGTATTTTCCACACTGTAATTCACTCGGGAGATCGGGGTGAAGATGGAATCGATGGGAATCACGCCGATTTCCATATCCTCACGCTTGTTGCGATCGGCAGGAACGTATCCGCGTCCGCGATTCGCCTGGATCTCCATGTAGAATTTCGCTCCGTCCGCCAGCGTGGCAATATACAGATCCTGGTTCAAAACCTCGACATCGGAATCCGCCTGTATATCGGCGGCGGTTACGGTTTTTGGACCTTCTGCATCAATTACCAGCGTTTTTTCTTCGTCGGAGTGAATTTTGAGAGAAAGCCGTTTTAGATTGAGGATAATCTCGGTTGTATCTTCAACTACTCCCGGAATGGTCGAGAATTCATGGAGTACCCCTTCAATCTTCACCGAAGTGGCCGCTGCCCCGGGCAAAGACGACAGCAAAATCCGCCGAAGCGAATTTCCCAAAGTAGTCCCATACCCACGTTCTAACGGTTCCACCACAAACTTTCCGTACGTTCCATCGGGACTGATTTCAACCGCCTCAATCTTCGGCTTTTCAATTTCGATCATGCAGCAACCTCCTTCTCGACAACTCATGCAAAGCTGGTACGACGAGCCCGGCTGTCGATCCGCCGATACCGGAAAAAATTTTAACGCGAGTACAATTCGACGATCATTTGCTCCGCGACCGGAACGTCGATTTCATCGCGGGCTGGCATGCGAACGATACGACCGGATTTTGCATTCAGATCACGCTCCAGCCATGCCAATACCGCCTTGCCTTCAGCTGCTTCAACAAGCTCTTTGATGCGCGGAGATTCCAGGCTGTTCTCATTGACCGCGATAACGTCTCCCGGCTTAGTCAGATACGACGGGATATCGACTCGCTTGCCGTTTACCGTAAAATGCCCGTGGCGCACAAGTTGGCGGGCTTCCGAACGGGAAGCGGCAAAGCCCAAACGGTACACAACATTGTCCAAACGGCTTTCCAGGAGCTGAAGCAATGTTTCGCCCGTAATCCCCTTACGGCGAGCGGCTTCCTCATAGTAACTGCGGAATTGCTTTTCGAGAACGCCGTATACCCGGCGTGCTTTTTGTTTCTCACGAAGTTGCAGTCCGTATTCGGACACTTTTTTGCGGCCTTGTCCGTGCTGGCCGGGAGCATACGGACGGCGGTCGATGGCACATTTGTCGCTGTAGCAGCGTTCACCTTTGAGATACAATTTTACGCCTTCACGCCGGCACAACCGACATACGGCACCTGTGTATCTTGCCATTCTAGTGTTGACACCTCCTGTTGAGTTTATACGGTTTGACGCATATTTGCGAACGTTTTTACACAAACTGAGAAGTTAGCCGTTTCAAACGTATCCGTTATACGCGACGGCGCTTTGGCGGACGGCAACCGTTGTGAGGAATCGGAGTGACATCACGAATCATCGCGACTTCCAAGCCCGCAGCTTGCAGAGAACGGATTGCCGCTTCACGTCCCGCCCCAGGCCCTTTCACGTATACTTCCACCGTCTTCATGCCGTGTTCCATTGCAGATTGAGCTGCGGCTTCGGCTGCCATTTGTGCAGCAAACGGAGTGGATTTGCGGGACCCTTTAAACCCGAGACCACCTGCGCTCGCCCAAGAGATTGCATTGCCGGCGGGGTCCGTAATGGTGACGATGGTGTTGTTAAACGTCGATTTAATATGCGCAATACCGGATTCGACATTTTTACGATCGCGGCGTTTTGTACGTGTCGCAGCTTTGCCACGACCTTTTACAGCTTTTGCCATTCGCTAACTACCCCCCTTGTTACTTCTTCTTGCCGGCAACTGTCCGGCGCGGCCCCTTGCGGGTACGAGCGTTTGTTTTTGTGCGCTGACCGCGAACCGGTAGACCTTTGCGATGGCGCACACCGCGGTAAGAGCCGATTTCGATCAGACGCTTGATGTTCAGAGCGATCTCACGACGAAGATCACCTTCCACTTTCAGGGTCTTGTCGATCGTTTCACGCAATTTGCTTACTTCTTCCTCCGTCAGGTCACGAACGCGTGTATCAGGATTGATTCCGGTCTCGGACAAAACTTTGTTGGAAGTTGCGCGACCGATACCGAAAATATAAGTTAAAGCGATTTCCACTCGCTTGTCACGCGGCAAGTCAACACCTGCAATACGTGCCATGTAACTGTTACACCTCCTAAAACAACATCAAAGTAAAATTATATACCAAGGATCACATGTATATCAAACAGCTCGGAGCCAAATAGGACCCCCTCACACCGATCAGGGGGCAGCCGCTCTATTTCTCCGCGCTGACCCATCACGAGGCGGAGTCGCATTACCCTTGTTTTTGCTTGTGTTTCGGATTTTCACAGATGACCATGACCGCCCCTTTGCGGCGGATGATCTTGCATTTTTCGCAAATGGGCTTCACTGACGGCCGTACCTTCATCGCGGTGATCCTCCCTTCATTAGGCAAGTCATTACTTAAACCGGTATGTGATGCGGCCACGCGTTAAATCGTATGGCGACAATTCCACCGTGACTCGGTCCCCGGGCAGAATGCGGATATAATTCATGCGAATCTTGCCTGACACATGGGCAAGCACTTTATGTCCATTCTCCAATTCAACCCGAAACATCGCGTTTGGCAAAGGTTCTATGACAGTGCCTTCAACTTCAATCACATCATCTTTCGCCATTCGTGAATCCCTCCTTCACCGAGGCATGATCCGGATTCATCCGATTCTTAAATCGATTGAGGCAGTATCGCAGCTTCGAATTGGTAACACGACCCGACTCCCGGATACTTTCAAAAACCTCCATTACAAACTCCCCTGTGAAACGGATGTGCTGGATGTTTTTCTTCTTGGCCTGGTCAAACTTTCGTTTGTCCCCATCGGCCAACAGCACAAACCGATCGTCCAACACGCTTATAATTATAGCGTATTTGCCAGCTTCACGCCCTTTTAAAACTTGCACGATCTGACCGACTAATGGTTCAGGTAACTCGACAGCCATCTTGGGTCACCTTACAGACGGGTTAAAATTTCCGGACCGTCTTCCGTTATCGCAACCGTGTGTTCAAAATGGGCAGCCAGCGATCCGTCGGCCGTTACAACCGTCCAGTTGTCCGCCAACGTTTTGCAATGGTAAGTCCCAACGTTAACCATCGGCTCAATCGCAAGCGTCATTCCGACTTTTAGCCGCGGCCCCCTGCCTGGCGGTCCATAGTTCGGAATCTGTGGATCTTCATGCATTTGTCTGCCGATTCCGTGGCCGACATAGTCACGGACAACGGAAAATCCGGCAGCTTCCACATGCCTTTGCACTGCATGGCCGATATCGGAGAGCCGGTTGCCTTCCCGAGCCTGCTCAATTCCTTTGAACAGAGATTCTTCGGTAACACGAAGCAGGCGAGTAGCCTCATCGGATATGGTTCCAACCGGATATGTCCACGCGGAGTCACCATGAAAACCGTGAATGCAAGCCCCGATGTCGATCGAGATAATGTCGCCTTCTTTTAATACCCGGTCACCCGGTATTCCATGGACCAATTCCTCATTCACAGACGTGCAGATCGAAGCCGGATAACCGTTATACCCTTTAAAAGAAGGAATAGCCCCATGTTTGCGAATGAATTCTTCCGCAATCCGATCCAGTTCTTTCGTCGTGATTCCAGGCCGAATGGCTTTGGCCAGCTCTTGATGAGCAAGCGCCACGATCCGACCGGCTTCCCGCATCATCTCCAGCTCAGTTTTCGACTTGCCAACAATCATTCCACACCTCGAAGGATGCTTGATATCTGCGTAAACACTTCGTCGATTTCAGCTTCTCCGTCAACGGTGCGCAGCAGACCTTTCGCTTCATAGAAGCTGAGCAACGGTTCCTGTTGCTTGATGTTTACATCGAGACGGGTTGCAACCGTTTCAACCGAATCGTCTGCACGCTGATACAGTTCGCCGCCGCATTTGTCGCATTTTCCTTCCGTTTGGGGAGGATTAAACAGTATATGGTAAGTGGAACCGCACGAACGGCAGATTCTGCGTCCCGTCAGACGTTCCAGCAAAGACTCCCGGTCGACGTCAAGGTGAATGACAACGTCAATCTTTCGTCCCATCTCGCCAAGCGCTTTGTCCAACGCCTCCGCTTGCGGAACCGTTCTCGGAAAACCGTCAAGCAGGAATCCTTTTTCCGTATCCGGACGGCTCAGACGTTCACGAACGATGCCAATCGTTACGTCATCCGGGACAAGTTGCCCCTTGTCAACATACTCTTTGGCCTTTAAGCCGAGCGGAGTGCCTTCCGCCATTGCCGCACGAAAAATATCGCCGGTCGAAATGTGAGGAATGCCAAACTCCTGTACGATTCTTTCCGCTTGAGTTCCTTTGCCTGCGCCAGGCAGACCCATAAAGATGACCTGCATGATCTCCCGCCTCCCTGATGAACATTGTCTTTTTAAGCAAGGTCCGCTTTTATGTTTCAACGGATAAACCCTCTGTAATGACGTTGCAACAATTGACTCTCCAGTTGCTTCATCGTCTCAAGCGCCACACTGACAACAATCAAAAGCGACGTGCCGCCAAAATACAAATTCAAAGTTGTAATGTTCGTGAAGAGAATTGGGAGAACTGACACAGCCGCTAGGAACAACGCACCCGCAAGGGTGATCCGGTTCATCACCCGGGTGATGAATAGCTCCGTCGGCTTTCCAGGACGGACGCCGGGAATATATCCCGAATTCTTCCGCATCTGGTCGGCCAACTGTTCCGGATTGATCTGTACCGCCGTATAGAAATACGTAAACCCGATAATCAATAACACTTCCAGTATCATGTACAGCCAATTGACCTTGTTCAAACTTGGGCTGAAATTCGCTACAATCCAGTTCGCCCAAGGCCTCGGCTGGAACCAACTCGCTAGGGTCGACGGAAAAATCAACAGCGAAGTTGCAAAAATCACCGGAATCACACCCGCTGCGTTCACCTTAAGCGGAATATGGGTGGATTGGCCGCCGTACATCCTGTGTCCGACACGTTTCGCATATTGAACGGGGATCCGGCGTACACCTTGCTGAACATAGATCACTCCAACGATTACCACAACAATTGCGACCAACAACAGCGCCACAAACACCAGATTCAAAAACAACCGTTCCGGATGCGCATAAAACCAGGTCGTATAGATTGCGTTAACCCCTCTCGGAATCTGCGCAATGATCCCGGCAAAGATAATGAGCGAAATTCCGTTGCCAATCCCTTTCTCGGTAATTTGCTCGCCCAACCACATCAAAAATGCTGTTCCCGCCGTCAGTGTGATGGCGATGAGTGCAAAAGTGGCAAATCCTTTATCAATGATCAATCCCGGTATCATCCGGTCAAATGACACAGAAAACCCGATCGCTTGGACCAATCCGAGGATGACCGTCAGGTAACGGGTAATCTGAGCCAATTTTTTGCGGCCGTGTTCCCCTTCCTTTGACCACTCCGCAAACTTGGGAATCACGTCCATCGACAGCAGTTGTACAATGATGGACGCGGTGATATAAGGTGTGATCGACATCGCGAAAATCGAGAAGTTTTGCAGTGCTCCGCCGGAGAACGTGTTCAGGATCCCCAAGAAAGCGTTCTGACTCGGGTCGAACAGCTTCGCGTTCACGTTGGGAACCGGAATGTAAGACCCGATGCGGAAAACTGCCAGCATGGCCAGCGTGAACAGTACACGCCGGCGCAAATCGGAAACCTTCCAGATATTCGCAAGGGTGGAAAACATTCAGATCACCTCAGCCTTACCGCCAGCAGCTTCAATCTTCTCAATTGCCGATGCGGAGAATCCTTGAGCTTGAACGGTAAGAGCAACCTTGACATCCCCTTGACCCAAGATTTTAACGCCGTCTTTCAGTTTTTTGATAACCTTGGCTTCCAAGAGCTTTTCAGGAGTTACAACGGTTCCGGCCTCGAAAACATTGAGTTTGGAAACGTTGACTTCCACCATCTCCTTTTTAAACGGAGCGTTCGTGAATCCGCGCTTTGGCAGACGGCGGTACAAAGGAGTTTGGCCGCCTTCAAAGCCGGGTCGCACTCCGCCGCCGGATCGGGCGTTTTGACCTTTGTGCCCGCGTCCCGAAGTTTTGCCAAGGCCAGAACCGATTCCACGCCCCACGCGCTTCCGGGGCTTTCTGGCACCGGCAGCCGGGCTGAGTTCATGCAGTTTCATACGTACACCTCCTTGAACTTACGCTTCTCGTTATTCCGAGATTTCTTTCACTTCAACGAGGTGGCTGACCTTTTTCACCATACCTCGAATGGCAGCATTGTCAGGTTGGACGACAGTTTGGCGAATCTTGCGAAGACCGAGGGTTTTCACGGTTAGGCGCTGGTCTTCCGGACGACCGATCAAACTGCGTTTGAGGGTAATCTCCAATTTTTTAGTCACGATATTCCCCTCCTTAACCCAGAAGCTCTTCCACAGTCTTGCCACGAAGCTTTGCAACTTCCTCCGGGCGCTTAAGCCGCTTCAGACCGTCCAGCGTTGCACGCACCATGTTCATGGCGTTCGAAGACCCGAGAGATTTGGTCACAATATCTTTCACACCCGCAAGCTCCAATACGGCGCGGGCGGGTCCTCCCGCAATCACTCCGGTACCTTCCGAAGCCGGCTTGATCAATACCTTGCCTGCTCCAAAGTGGCCGATTACTTCATGCGGAACGGTGGTTCCCATGATCGGAACCGAAATCAAGTTTTTCTTTGCATCCTCAATACCCTTCCGGATGGCATCCGGCACTTCAGCCGCTTTTCCAAGACCCGCGCCTACATGACCGTTTCCATCCCCCACAATAACGAGCGCCGAAAAACTGAAACGGCGACCGCCTTTTACAACTTTCGCCACGCGGTTGATGGCAACCACTTTTTCCGAAAGTTCAAGTTGATTCGGATCAATACGCATGTAGTTCCCTCCTTCGCGTTCAGAATTCCAGTCCTGCTTCCCGTGCAGCGTCAGCCAAGGCGCGGACCCGTCCATGATAGAGATAACCGCCGCGGTCAAACACCACAGCTTTGTATCCTTTCTCAAGCGCACGCTTCGCAACCAGTTCGCCGACTTTCTGAGCGGCTTCAATGTTGCCCCCGTTCTCCAGCTTGTCTTTAAGTTCCTTATCGATCGTTGATGCGGATACAAGCGTTACGCCTTTGGTGTCATCGATCAATTGCGCGTAAATGTGCTGGTTGGAACGAAATACGTTCAAACGAGGACGTTCAGCAGTGCCAAACACTTTCTTGCGCACGCGAATATGCCGGCGTTTCCGCGCAACGTTTTTGTCAGGCTTGGTGATCATTCCGTTTCACTCCCTTCAAGCTGTAAATCGATTATTTCTTGCCGGTTTTACCGACTTTCCGGCGGATGACTTCGTTTTCGTACTTGATGCCTTTCCCTTTGTAAGGCTCAGGCTCACGCAGAGAACGGATTTTTGCGGCTACCGCCCCAACTTGTTCCTTGTTGATGCCTTTGATCACCAGCTTGTTGGTGCCTTGCACATCGATTTCGATTCCCGCTTCCGGCACGACTTCCACAGGGTGGGAGAATCCGAGCGACAAGGTAACTTTATTGCCGGACTTTGCGGCACGATAACCCACACCGACAAGTTCCAGCGTTTTCTCAAAACCTTTGGTTACGCCTTCCACCATGTTGTTCACTACGGAGCGGGTTGTGCCGTGCAGGCTGCGATGCTGCTTTGCATCGGACGGACGATCGATTACGATTTGGTTGTTTTCGATCTTAACAATCATTTCTTTATTCAATTCACGGGTCAGCGTTCCCTTGGGGCCTTTGACCGTGATCGTCCCGTTGTCATATTTCACTTCCACGCCGCTTGGAATAACGATCGGTTTCTTTCCAATACGAGACACTGCGCTACACCTCCAATCTCGTCGACATTACCAAACGTAGCAGATCACTTCGCCGCCAACCTGGGAACGACGAGCTTCTTTATCGGTCATGACACCTTTTGATGTCGATAAAATTGCGATTCCCAACCCGCCAAGCACCCGCGGAATCTGTTCACGCTTCGCGTAGACGCGAAGGCCGGGCTTTGATATACGCTTCAGGCCGGTAATTACCCGTTCATTATTCGGTCCGTACTTAAGGAATATACGAATAATCCCCTGCTTGTTGTCGGGGATAAATTCCGTATCCCGAATGAATCCTTCACGTTTGAGGATTTCCGCAATTTGACGCTTGATGTTGGAACCCGGAATTTCAACTTTCTCGTGACCAACCATATTCGCGTTGCGGATTCGGGTAAGCATGTCTGCAATCGGATCAGTCATCACCATAACTGATTACCTCCTTCCTACGCTTCGATTACCAACTGGCTTTTTTCACGCCAGGCAATTGTCCCTTGTATGCAAGCTCACGGAAGCAAATCCGGCACATGCCGAATTTCCGCAATACGGAATGCGGACGTCCGCAGAGGCGGCAACGCGTGTATGCGCGTGTGCTAAACTTGGGCTTCCGTTGGGACTTGGCGATCATGGACTTTTTAGCCATTGATTTTTACCTCCCATTCGTTTGAAGCGCATTCCAACTGAGATCGTGTTTTGCACATTACGACTGACGGAACGGCATTCCGAGTTGTGCCAGCAGCTCGCGAGCTTCTTCGTCCGTTTTTGCGGTTGTTACGAATACGACGTCCATTCCGCGGATCTTATCGATTTTATCGTAATCGATTTCCGGGAAAATCAGCTGTTCTCTCAAACCGAGCGTATAGTTTCCGCGTCCGTCAAAAGCTTTCGGAGAAACACCGCGGAAGTCGCGTACCCGCGGCAGTGCGACATTGAACAGCTTATCCATGAAATGATACATGCGTTCGCCGCGCAGCGTGACTTTCACTCCAATTGGCATACCTTCGCGCAGTTTAAAGCCGGCGATCGACTTTTTGGCGCGGGTGACAACCGGCTTTTGCCCGGTAATCTGCTGGATGTCTTCAACGGTTGCGTCCAACGCTTTCGGGTTTTGAATCGCTTCGCCAAGACCTACGTTGATGACGACTTTTTCCACCTTGGGGACTTGCATGATATTTTTATAGTTAAATTTCTGCATCAAGGTAGGCACAACTTCTTTTTTGAACTGTTCTTCCAAACGTGCCAAAGATAAAACCTCCTTCCTTCACCTGGTTACTTGTCGAGCACTTCACCAGATTTTTTCGCGTACCGAACTTTCTTGCCGTCTTTCAAGATTTTTTTGCCGATACGGGTCGGTTCCCCCGTCTTGGGATCCAGGATCATCACATTGGATGCGTGAATCGGAGCTTCCTTTTCGATGATGCCGCCTTGCGGATAGGCCTGATTCGGACGGGTATGGCGCTTGATCATGTTGACGCCCTCGACAAGAACCCGGCCTTCGGACGGATAAGCTTCAAGAATCTTGCCTTTCTTACCTTTATCTTTGCCGGCGATGACCATCACCTCATCGCCTTTGCGCACATGCAATTTTGCTTTGGACATCCAACACACCTCCTCGGATGTGATCGCATCTTTGGCTCTTACAACACTTCCGGAGCCAGGGAGATGATTTTCATAAAATCTTTGTCACGGAGCTCGCGGGCAACCGGCCCGAAAATACGGGTGCCGCGCGGGCTCTTATCGTCTTTGATGATAACGGCCGCATTTTCGTCAAACCGGATGTAGGATCCGTCTTCACGGCGCACACCGCGTTTCGAGCGAACGATTACAGCCTTCACTACGTCACCCTTCTTGACAACGCCTCCGGGTGTTGCGCTCTTCACGGAAGCAACGATGATATCGCCGATGTTTGCCGAACGACGGTTGGACCCCCCCAGTACCCGGAAACACATGATTTCTTTTGCACCGGAGTTGTCAGCCACAACAAGTCGAGTTTGCGGTTGAATCATGGAAGTACCTCCTCCCGATTACAGGATAACTGCCTTTTCAACCACTTCAACCAAACGCCAGCGCTTGTCTTTGGACAAGGGACGGGTTTCCATGATTTTTACGATATCGCCGATTTTCGCCGTATTGTTTTCGTCGTGAGCCTTGAATTTCTTGGTCCGTTTGATGGTCTTTCCGTACAACGGATGCTTTACCGCTTGTTCCACAGCCACAACGATCGTTTTGTCCATTTTGTCAGAAACGACTTTTCCTACGCGAACTTTACGATAATTACGCTCTACGCTCATCGCCATCCTCCTTCCGCACGCGGATTACCCGATCCCGAGTTCACGTTCTCTAAGGATTGTTTTAGCGCGGGCAATGTCTTTCCGAACCTCGCGAATCCGATGCGGATTCTCCAGTTGGCCCGTAGCCAATTGGAAACGCAGATTGAAAAGCTCTTCTTTCAAAGAGTTGACTTTGTGCTCAATTTCCGCAGTGGACAACTCACGAAGATCTTTAGCTTTCATCCGCCTCACCACCCACTTCTTCACGTTTTACAAACTTGCATTTAATCGGCAGCTTATGCATGGCAAGGCGCATTGCTTCGCGAGCGACTTCTTCGCTGACGCCTGCCAGTTCGAACATGATGCGCCCCGGTTTCACAACCGCGACCCACTTCTCCGGGGAACCTTTACCGGCACCCATCCGGGTTTCAGCAGGCTTTGCGGTAATCGGGGTGGACGGGAAAATTTTGATCCACACTTTACCGCCTCGGCGGATGTAACGGGTCATCGCAATACGGGCAGCTTCAATTTGGCGGTTCGTGATCCACGCCGGTTCGAGGGCTTGCAAACCGTATTCGCCAAAGGTTACCTCGTTACCCGCCTTCGATTTACCTCTCAGGTCGGGACGGTGCGTTTTGCGGTGTTTTGTGCGCTTTGGCATCAACATGGCTTATTTACCCCCTTCTTCGACGGCAGCTTTGTTGCCACCTTTGGTCGGAAGCACCTGGCCTCGGTAAATCCACACTTTTACGCCGATACGTCCGTATGTGGTGTGCGCCTCCGCAGTCGCATAATCAATGTCTGCACGCAGCGTATGCAGCGGTACCGTACCTTCCGAATAACCTTCCGTACGCGCGATTTCGGCACCAGCCAGACGGCCCGACACCTGAACTTTAATCCCCTTTGCTCCTGCACGCATCGTCCGTTGAATGGCTTGTTTCATCGCCCGGCGAAAAGCGACGCGCCGTTCGAGTTGTTGCGCAATGCTGTCCGCCACAAGCTGCGCATTCAATTCGGGAGTTTTGATCTCCGTAATGTTGATGTGAACCCGCTTGCCGGTCATTTTGTTCAGCAGGTTCCGCAAGGCGTCAACTTCCGCGCCGCCTTTCCCGATTACCATCCCCGGCTTCGCGGTGTGAATATTGACGTTTACCCGATTTGCCGCCCGTTCGATTTCAACGGATGCAACGGACGCGTCTTTCAGACGATTGAAAATGGTGTCCCGAATCTTGATGTCTTCGTGCAACAGCTCGGTATAATCCTTTTTGTCGGCGAACCATTTGGATTCCCAGCCGCGAATAATTCCGATCCGGAGACCTACTGGGTTAACCTTCTGTCCCATTCGTTATCCCTCCTTACTTGTCGCTTACCACCACAGTAATGTGGCTTGTACGCTTATGAATCCGAGAAGCGCGTCCTTGCGCACGGGGACGGAAACGCTTCAAAGTCGGTCCTTGGTCCACGTAAATCTGGCTGATTACCAGATCATCCACATCCATGTTATAGTTATGGTCCGCATTGGCAATTGCCGACTTGAGAACCTTTTCCACAACCGGAGAAGCCGCTTTGGGCGTATGCTTTAAGATGGCAATCGCTTCACCGACTTTTTTGCCGCGGATCAAATCTACAACCAAACGAACCTTGCGTGGCGCAATTCGCACATAACGTGCTACAGCTTTAGCTTCCATCATGAGACCTCCTCTCTACCCGGACATCATTTACCGGCGAGACGCTTTTTCGTCACCCGCATGGCCCTTAAACGTACGAGTAGGCGCGAACTCACCGAGTTTATGGCCGACCATGTCTTCCGTTACATAAACAGGTACATGTTTGCGTCCATCGTACACTGCAAACGTATGCCCTACGAATTGCGGAAAAATTGTGGAACGTCGGGACCAAGTCTTAATCACTTTTTTTTCGCCGGAAGCATTCATCGCTTCGACTTTTTTCATCAGATGATCGTCAACAAACGGTCCTTTTTTCAGCGAACGACCCATTAAGGTACCTCCCTTCAGACCAGCCTACTTTTTGCGAGGACGAACGATATATTTATTGGACGGCTTGTTCTTCTTGCGCGTCTTCTTGCCCAAGGTCGGCTTCCCCCACGGCGAAAGTGGAGATTTGCGTCCGATCGGCGCACGGCCTTCACCACCACCGTGCGGGTGATCGTTCGGGTTCATGACTACACCGCGAACCGTCGGGCGTTTGCCGAGCCAACGGGAACGTCCGGCCTTCCCGATATTGACATTTTCGTGGTCAAGATTGCCCACTTGGCCGATCGTCGCGCGGCATTCCCCGCGGATCAAACGAACTTCACCGGATGAAAGACGCACATGACAGTATTCGCCTTCCTTCGCAAGAAGCTGCGCTTCCGCGCCCGCAGCACGCGCCAATTGACCGCCTTTTCCGGGCTTCAATTCGATGTTATGAATGATGGTGCCCACCGGAATATTGATCAGCGGAAGCGCGTTTCCGACTTTGATATCCGCATCAGGACCGGAGTAAATCGTGTCGCCCACTTGCAGGCCCAGCGGGGCGAGAATATACCGTTTTTCACCGTCAGCATAGTTGATTAACGCAATGTTTGCGGAACGGTTCGGGTCATATTCAATCGTCGCTACGCGACCCGGAATCCCGTCTTTATTGCGCTTGAAGTCAATGACCCGATATTGCCGCTTGTGACCGCCGCCGTGATGACGGGTCGTAATCTTGCCTTGATTGTTACGACCTGCATTTTTTTTCAGCGGTTCAAGGAGAGATTTTTCGGGTTTGTCGGTTGTGATCTCTTCGAACGTCAAAACGGACATGAAACGACGTCCGGGAGATGTGGGTTTGTATTTTTTGATTCCCACTTGAATACCCTCCTTTACTTGTTAAGTTTCCGTACCTCATTGCTTTGATTGGTCTCGCCCATTCGAACGATCAGGCGCTTCTGTGCCTGAACGCCACTCGTAGCGTTGGGCGAAAATACCTGAATATGCTGCAACGCTTGCCGTTACTTTGGCAGATAGGGATTAAACGAACGAAATCGGCTTCGAATCGGGAGCCAAAGTCACGATCGCTTTTTTCCATTCGGAAGTCATCCCGACGTAACGGCCTACGCGTTTGCGTTTGCCGGGTACACGCATCGTGTTGACCTTTGCGACTTTGACGCCAAAAATGTCTTCGACCGCTTTTTTGATCTCCGTTTTGTTCGCCTTCAAATCGACCTCGAAGGTGAATTTGTTTTCTTCCATCAAATTCGTGGAGCGCTCGGTAATGACTGGGCGCTTGATGATATCACGTGGATTTCTCATTACGCGAACACCTCCTCCACTTTTGCAACCGCATCTTTGGTGATGACCAAAGAATCATGGTTCAGCAAGTCATATACATTGATTCCCGTAGCCGAGACAAACTTCACGCCCGGAATGTTGCGGGCGGAGAGCGCAGCGTTTGTATTGGTCTCCATATCGACAACAAGCGCTTTTTTCGCGGCGTTCACATTTTGTAGAACACGCGCCATTTCTTTCGTTTTCGGAACATCGAAATTTAATGAATCGAGGACGATGATCGAGTTGTCGATCACTTTCGAAGAAAGAGCGGACTTCAAGGCCAGACGGCGAACTTTCTTTGGCAACTTGTAAGCGTACGAGCGCGGCGTTGGCCCGAATACCGTACCGCCACCAACCCATTGCGGAGCGCGGATTGAGCCGTGCCGGGCACGACCGGTACCTTTTTGCCGCCACGGCTTACGACCGCCACCGCTGACTTCCGAACGGTTTTTCACATCGTGGGTGCCGCGGCGAAGGCTTGCCAACTGCATAACAACCGCTTCATGCAGCACGTGCTTGTTCGGTTCAATTCCAAAAACGGAATCCGCCAACTCAATTTCTCCCACTTGCTTGCCTTCCATATTCAAAACAGGAACTTTCGGCATGGATGTTTCCCCCTTTCCTCAAGCGTTTATTTCACGGATTTGACAGCCGTCTTGATTGTAACGAACGAGTTTTTCGGACCGGGAACCGAACCTTTTACCAAAATCAGGTTCCGTTCCGGATCAACTTTTACAACCTCAAGATTTTGAACCGTTACGCGCTCGCCCCCCATACGTCCCGGCAGCGTTTGACCTTTGAACACGCGGTTGGGATTGATGGAACCCAGCGAACCCGGCCCACGATGATAACGGGAGCCGTGTGCCATCGGACCGCGAGCTTGGTTGTGGCGTTTAATGGCACCCGCAAAGCCTTTCCCCTTCGAGATCCCTACCACGTCAACCACGTCACCGGCAGCAAAAACGTCAGCCTTCAAAACTTGGCCGATTTCGTATTGCGCGAGATCTACGCCGCGAAGCTCGCGAACATACCGCTTCGGGGTTGTTCCGGCCTTTGCGGCGTGTCCGCTTTCCGGTTTGTTTGCACGCTTTTTATCAGCAAAGCCGAGTTGCACGGCTTCATATCCGTCATTTTGCAAATCCTTCTTTTGGAGAACGACACACGGACCGGCTTCAATCACCGTTACCGGCACAACGTTTCCTTCTTCGGTGAAAACCTGGGTCATACCCAATTTGCGTCCCAAGATGCCTTTCATTGTTACACCTCCCAAAAAATCGAATCATTCTCCCCAAAGGCGAAGGGACAGAGGATTCTTCTTGCAAATCAACTCATTCGGGTGTATCGCACTGGTTTTACAGTTTGATCTCGATATCCACACCGGACGGCAGATCGAGACGCATAAGTGCATCGACAGTCTGCGGCGTAGGATTGACAATATCGATCAAACGCTTATGCGTCCGCATTTCGAACTGTTCGCGCGAATCCTTGTATTTGTGCGGCGCACGCAGAATCGTGATCACTTGCTTCTCGGTCGGAAGCGGGATCGGTCCCGATACGGCAGCCCCGGAACGTTTGGCGGTCTCAACGATCTTCTCGGCGGAAGTGTCGAGCACCTTGTGATCGAACGCTTTCAAGCGAATGCGGATTTTTTGTTTTGCCATATGAATTCCCTCCTTTATCGCCCCATTATCTGGACATACTCCGCGAAAATTCACCTGATCGGCCCCGCATATGGCAGTTATGACGGTGCATCAGCAACCTTTCGCATCATCGCAGCCTAAGACCAACAATACGAAATTATACAAAAAACTTTCCCAAAAGACAATGTATTTTTTAAAAAATCGCATAAAAAGTCTTAAAAAACCGGGCCTAAGAGGCCCGGTTCTATTTGTTGGTTACTTCGTGATGGATACTACGACACCCGCACCGACCGTGCGTCCGCCTTCACGGATAGCAAAGCGGGTACCTTCTTCCAACGCGATCGGAGAGATCAATTCTACATCCATGGTAACATTGTCGCCAGGCATAACCATTTCCGTGCCTTCCGGCAACTTGACTACTCCCGTTACGTCGGTGGTGCGAACGTAGAATTGCGGGCGATAGCCGTTGAAGAACGGAGTATGACGACCGCCTTCTTCTTTGGTCAACACGTATACTTCAGCTTTGAATTGAGTATGCGGCTTGATGGAACCCGGCTTGACCAACACTTGACCGCGTTCGATTTCCTTACGGTCGACACCGCGGAGCAAGGCTCCAATGTTGTCACCCGCTTGTGCGGAATCGAGCAACTTGCGGAACATTTCGATGCCGGTTGCAACCGTCTTTTTGGTTTCTTCAGCAAGACCAACGATTTCCACTTCGTCACCGACTTTGAGTTCACCGCGCTCAACGCGTCCGGTGGCAACGGTACCGCGACCGGTAATGGTGAACACGTCTTCGACCGGCATCAGGAACGGCTTGTCAATTTCACGAGCAGGTTCCGGAATGTAGTTATCGACAGCGTCCATCAACTCGTCGATTTTCTTAGCCCATTCGCCGTCCGGATTTTCCAAGGCTTCTTTTGCGGAACCGCGAATAACCGGAACTTCGTCCCCCGGGAATTCGTATTCGGAGAGAAGGTCACGAATCTCCATTTCAACAAGATCCAGGAGTTCTTCATCGTCAACCATGTCACACTTGTTCATGAATACGACGATGTACGGAACGCCTACCTGACGGGAGAGCAGGATGTGCTCGCGCGTTTGCGGCATCGGACCGTCAGCGGCGGACACCACCAGAATCGCGCCGTCCATCTGAGCGGCACCGGTGATCATGTTCTTCACGTAGTCGGCATGGCCCGGACAGTCAACGTGGGCATAGTGACGCTTTGCGGTTTCGTATTCAACGTGGGCGGTATTGATGGTAATACCGCGTTCGCGCTCTTCCGGAGCTTTGTCGATCGCGTCGTACGCCATAGCCTGCGCTTGACCGCGCTTCGCAAGAACGGTGGTAATGGCGGCGGTCAGGGTGGTCTTGCCGTGGTCAACGTGACCGATGGTGCCGATATTCACGTGCGGCTTGGTACGCTCAAATTTAGCTTTTGCCATTTTGTTTCACTCCTCATTTTTTATTTCAGGGAATTACCCCTTGTTTTTTGCAATAATCTCTTGCGCAATATTTTTCGGAACTTCTTCGTAGCTGTGGAATTCCATCGAGTAGGTCCCACGCCCCTGCGTACGGGAACGCAGGGAGGTTGCGTAACCGAACATTTCGGCAAGCGGCACAAAGCCTCGGATGATCTGTGCACCCGGGACGGCTTCCATGCCTTCAATGCGTCCGCGGCGGGAGTTGATGTCCCCCATGATGTCTCCCATGTATTCTTCCGGCACAGTCACTTCCACCTTCATGATCGGCTCAAGCAACACCGGATCCGCTTTGGCCGCACCCGCTTTCAGCGCCATGGAGCCGGCGATTTTGAACGCCATTTCCGAGGAGTCGACATCGTGGTAGGAACCGTCAACCAGAGCAACCTTGATGTCGATCAACGGGTAACCAGCAAGGACACCATTTTCCATCGCTTCTTGAACACCTTCGTCAACAGCCGGAATGTATTCCTTCGGAACCACACCGCCGACAATCTTGTTTTCGAAGATGTAACCCTGCCCGCGCTCAAGCGGCTCAATTTCCAGCCATACGTGACCGTATTGACCTTTACCGCCGGACTGGCGAACAAATTTGCCTTCAATTTTGGTTTTGCCTTTAATGGTCTCTTTATAGGCAACCTGCGGTTTACCGACGTTGGCTTCCACTTTAAACTCGCGCTGCAAACGGTCAACAATGATTTCCAGATGCAATTCACCCATCCCGGAAATAATCGTCTGCCCGGTTTCCTGATCGGTATGCGTTTTGAATGTCGGGTCTTCCTCTGCAAGTTTTGCCAGCGCCAAGCCCATTTTGTCCTGATCCGCCTTGGTCTTTGGTTCGATCGCGACTGAAATAACCGGTTCCGGGAACTCCATGGACTCCAGAATCACCACATTCTTTTCGTCACATAGCGTATCCCCGGTCGTGGTGTCCTTCAGACCGACAGCCGCCGCAATGTCACCCGCATAAACCGATGAAATCTCTTCCCGATGGTTTGCGTGCATTTGCAAAATCCGGCCGATCCGTTCACGTTTGTTTTTCGTGGAATTCAAGACATAGGAACCGGAATTCAGCACACCGGAATACACGCGGAAAAATGCGAGTTTTCCAACGTACGGGTCGGTCATGATCTTGAACGCAAGCGCGGCAAACGGCTCATCGTCGCTTGACTTGCGGGTCGTTTCCGTACCGTCTTCCCTTACACCCTTAACGTCCGGAATGTCGATCGGAGCCGGCAGGTAATCGACCACTGCGTCAAGCATCGGCTGGACGCCTTTATTTTTGTAAGAAGAACCGCAGAGAACCGGAACGATTTGACCGTTGATGGTTCCTTTGCGAAGAGCCGCCTTGATTTCTTCCGTGGTCAACTCTTCTCCCTCAAGGTATTTCATCATCAGCTCTTCATCGAGTTCTGCCACCGCTTCCACGAGTTTCAGGCGATATTCTTCCGCCAGTTCTTTCATCTCATCGGGAATTTCCCGCGCTTCGGAAACTTTTCCAAGGTCATCGGTATAGATGATCGCCTTCATTTCCACAAGGTCGACCATGCCAACAAAGGTGTCTTCAGCACCGATCGGCAATTGAATGGGCACCGCGTTCTTTTTCAGACGTTCGCGCATTTGTTTGACGGCACGATAGAAATCGGCGCCGATAATATCCATCTTGTTTACGTAAGCGATACGGGGCACCCCATACTTGTCCGCCTGACGCCAAACGGTCTCGGATTGCGGTTCTACCCCGCCTTTCGCGCAGAAAACGCCAACGGCGCCGTCAAGCACACGCAAGGACCGTTCCACTTCAACCGTGAAGTCCACGTGTCCAGGCGTATCGATAATATTAATGCGATGCCCTTTCCATTGACAGGTTGTCGCCGCAGAGGTAATCGTAATTCCGCGTTCCTGTTCTTGAACCATCCAGTCCATTGTAGCGGCGCCTTCGTGCACTTCACCGATTTTGTGAACCCGTCCGGTGTAAAACAAAATCCGCTCCGTGGTGGTGGTTTTGCCCGCATCAATATGTGCCATAATTCCTATGTTTCTTGTTTTTTCTAACGGAAACTCACGAGCCATTCGATTGCCTCCTTTCTTCACATAAGTAGCAGGAGGGCCGGAGCGACCCTTTTTATATTACCAACGATAGTGAGCAAACGCTTTGTTCGCCTCAGCCATCTTATGGGTATCTTCACGCTTCTTGACAGCAGCCCCCGTATTGTTGGCCGCATCGAGAATTTCGTTTGCAAGCTTTTCTTGCATCGTCTTTTCTCCACGCAGGCGGGCATAGTTAACCAACCAACGAATCCCAAGAGTGGTTCGGCGTTCAGGACGCACCTCGACCGGAACTTGATAGTTCGCACCGCCCACGCGGCGAGCTTTTACCTCGAGAACCGGCATGATGTTTTTCAAGGCAGCTTCGAACACTTCCATCGGGTCTTTGCCGGATTTCTCGCGAACGGTTTCGAGAGCTTTGTACACGATCCGTTCAGCCACGCCTTTTTTCCCGTCCTTCATCACCTTGTTGATCAAACGGCTAACCAGCGTGCTGTTGTATACCGGATCCTCAATTACTTCACGACGGGGCACCGGACCTTTACGCGGCATACAGATTCCCCCCCTTCCCAAAATTTATCCTAGTTTGTTTGATTGACAGATTAAGACTTGGCTTTCGGACGTTTCGTGCCGTACTTGGAACGCCCTTGCATGCGGTCCTTCACGCCGGCGGTGTCAAGCGCCCCCCGCACAATATGGTAGCGAACTCCCGGAAGATCCTTTACACGACCACCACGGACAAGAACGACAGAGTGTTCCTGCAAGTTGTGCCCGATACCCGGGATATAAGCCGTTACTTCAATCCCGTTTGTCAAACGCACACGCGCATATTTCCGCAGCGCGGAATTCGGTTTTTTCGGCGTCATTGTTCCCACGCGGGTGCACACACCGCGTTTTTGGGGAGACGGCTGATTGGTCTGCACCTTCTCAAAGCTGTTGTAGCCTTTTTGCAGCGCCGGAGCGGTCGACTTCTTCTCCACCGCCTTGCGGCCTTTTCGAACCAATTGGTTAATTGTCGGCATCAATTTACACCCCCTTCCACATCTTCAAGCCCACAGAGCCTGGTGGTTCATCAACAATCAAATAAATAACAGCCGAAATCAATACGGTCACAAAAACCGTTCTACAATTCCAACTGTTAATCACGCAGGATCGCCGCAGCAGCAGCGCCTACTTCTATTCCACAGGCCCTACCCAGTTGCTTCATGGAATTCACCCAGAAAACAGGTGTCTTCGTGGCTTCACACAGATGCAAGATCCGATCTATGATCTTCTTGTCCGCATCTTTCGCAACAAACACTTCCTTTGCAGCAGATTGCTCTAGGGCCTTTGTTGTCTGATTCGTGCCAATCGCAACGTTTTTGGCACTTCGAATGCGCTCGTAAGGCATTCGACAACCCCCTTCGCAACAAGATACACTGCAGGACCGTGAGCACACTAACACATTCTATCAGCCTTAGGATTCCATGTCAACAAATTCACGGTAATCGGTTCGTAAGAAATTTACACCCGGCGGGCCAAGCCCGCCGAGAATAAATCCGTTATCATTCTACAACGGTTTCGACTTCGCGCTCCACTTGAACTTCTTCCCCGGCTGCCGGTTGTTTTGCCGCCGTTTCCTCTTCGCCTTCCAGTTTAATGTTGCGGTAGCGCGACATACCGGTACCGGCGGGAACCAACTTTCCGATAATTACATTTTCTTTCAGGCCCAACAAACGGTCGACCTTGCCTTTGATCGCAGCCTCGGTAAGAACCCTTGTGGTCTCTTGGAAAGAAGCAGCCGACAGGAAGGAATCCGTTTCCAACGACGCCTTTGTAATCCCCAAAAGTGCCGGTCGGCCAACAGCCGGTTCCTTGTCTTCCATTAAAGCCCGGAGATTCGCTTCTTCAAATTCGTGCAAATCGACATACGTACCGGGCAGCAAATCCGTATCACCGCTTTCGATAACACGGATTTTGCGGAGCATTTGACGCACCATCACTTCGATATGCTTGTCGTTGATATCCACACCTTGCAAACGGTACACCCGCTGAACCTCGCGCAAAAGGTAGTTTTGAACCCCACGCAGGCCTTTCACTTTCAACATGTCCTTCGGATCAACGGAACCCTCTGTCAACTCGTCTCCCGCTTCCACTTTCTGGCCTACGACAACACGTATGCGTGATCCGTAAGAAACCGGATAGACTTTTGTTTCCGCTTCGCTGGTAATTTCGATCTCCCGTTTGTCTTTGCCCTCCCGAATATCGGTCACTTCACCGTCCATCTCGGTAATAATCGCCTGTCCCTTCGGGTTGCGTGCTTCAAACAGTTCTTGGATGCGCGGCAAACCTTGTGTAATGTCGTCCCCTGCGACACCCCCCGTGTGGAAGGTACGCATCGTCAGCTGGGTACCCGGTTCACCGATTGACTGAGCGGCGATAATTCCCACCGCTTCCCCGATTTCAACCATTTTACCGGTTGCCAAGTTGCGGCCGTAGCATTTGATGCAAACGCCATGCTTGGTACGGCAGGAAAGAACCGAACGAATGCGGACCTGCTTGATACCGGCCTCCACAATGCGCCGTGCTTTTTCTTCGGTAATCAGTTCGTTTTTCGCGACGAGCAACTCTCCGGTCTCCGGATGTTTTACGTTCTCAAACGCAACCCGGCCGTTGATCCGGTCATACAGATCCTCGATCACTTCTTTGCCGTCACGGATCTCGTCAACCACAATCCCTTTGTCGGTACCGCAATCGACCTGACGGACAATGACGTCTTGCGCGACATCGACCAGACGGCGCGTCAAGTATCCCGAGTCCGCTGTACGGAGAGCCGTATCCGCAAGACCTTTGCGGGCGCCATGCGTCGAATGGAAGTATTCCAAAACCGTCAAGCCTTCACGGAAGTTTGATTTGATCGGCAACTCGATGATGCGCCCGGACGGATTGGCCATCAAACCGCGCATTCCCGCCAGCTGCGTAATCTGTGACACGTTACCACGTGCTCCGGAGTTCGCCATCATATAGATCGGGTTAAACCGGTCCAGCGATTTCATCAGTACCTCGGTAATCTGGTCTTTCGCTTTGCTCCAGATTGAGATTACGCGGTCATACCGCTCTTCGTCGGTGATCAGGCCGCGCCGGTATTGGTTGGTTACCGTTTGCACCTTTTGTTCCGCGTCTGCCAAGATCTCTTTTTTCTGCTCGGGAATCGTAATATCGGCAACCGAAATCGTAATCCCCGCTTTGGTCGAATACGAGAACCCGAGCGCTTTGATCTTGTCGAGAATTTCAGCCGTTTGCGTCGTGCCGTAACGGTTGAACACTTCGGAGATAATCGTGCCGAGAAACCCTTTGATTACCGCGTTTTGTACCGGAAGTTCCCGCACGCGGCTCTTGATGTCAACGCCTTTTTCAAGGATGAAGAATTCGTCCGGTACGCCCTCCAACAAATTCTTCTTGTCTCCAATGTTGATATACGGAAAATCTTTCGGGAAGATCTCGTTGAAAATGATCTTTCCAACCGTCGTAATCAGCAGTCCCCGTTCCTGTTCGGGGGTGAACGTCGTTTTCCCCAGGGATCTCACCGGGATGCAGACGCGTGCGTGAAGCCCCACTTGCCCGGACTGATAAGCGAGAATCGCCTCGTGCGGAGTTGCAAACACACGCCCTTCCCCTTCCGCGCCCGGTTTGTCGATGGTCAGGTAGTAAGAACCCAAGACCATGTCCTGTGTCGGAGTAACAACCGGCTTACCGTCTTTCGGGTTCAAAATGTTATGCGCCGCAAGCATCAGCAAGCGGGCTTCCGCCTGTGCCTCCGCCGACAGCGGTACGTGAACGGCCATTTGGTCCCCGTCAAAATCGGCGTTGTACGCGGTACAAACCAGCGGGTGTAGCTTGATGGCGCGGCCTTCCACGAGAACAGGTTCAAAGGCCTGAATCCCCAGACGATGGAGAGTCGGGGCCCGGTTAAGCAGCACCGGATGCTCGCGGATCACTTCTTCCAAGACATCCCATACTTCCGGCGAAACTCTTTCCACTTTGCGTTTCGCCGATTTAATGTTATGCGCCAGCCCCTTCGCGACAAGTTCCTTCATGACAAACGGCTTGAACAATTCCAACGCCATCTCTTTCGGGAGGCCGCATTGGTACATCCGCAGGTGCGGCCCCACCACAATCACGGAGCGGCCGGAATAGTCCACGCGTTTCCCAAGCAGATTTTGGCGGAACCGCCCTTGCTTTCCTTTCAGCATATGGGACAGTGACTTCAGCGGCCGGTTGCCCGGTCCGGTGACCGGCCGGCCGCGTCGGCCGTTGTCAATCAACGCGTCAACCGCTTCCTGCAGCATGCGCTTCTCGTTTTGCACAATGATGTCAGGCGCGCCAAGATCGAGCAGACGCTTTAAACGATTGTTCCGGTTGATGACGCGGCGGTACAAATCGTTCAGGTCGGAGGTCGCAAACCGCCCGCCATCCAATTGCACCATCGGCCGCAGTTCCGGCGGAATCACCGGCAACACGTCGAGGATCATCCACTCCGGACGGTTGCCGGATGTACGGAACGCCTCCAGCACCTCCAACCGCTTGATCGCACGGTTGCGTCTTTGGCCTTGCGCCGTTTTCAGTTCGTCTTTAAGCTGTTCCACTTCTTTATCAAGATCGATATCGAGCAGCAGCTTTTTGATCGCTTCCGCTCCCATGCCCGCTTGGAACGCATAGCCGTATTTTTCGCGATGGGCACGGTATTCTTTTTCGGAGAGCAGCTGCTTCTTCTCCAAGGGAGTGTCGCCCGGATCCGTCACTACGTACGACGCGAAGTAAATCACTTCTTCCAAGGCCCTTGGCGACATATCGAGAATCAGGCCCATCCGGCTCGGAATCCCTTTGAAAAACCAGATATGAGAAACGGGAGCGGCAAGTTCGATATGCCCCATCCGTTCGCGGCGCACCTTGGCCCGCGTTACCTCCACGCCGCACCGGTCGCAAACAACGCCTTTGTAACGCACGCGCTTGTATTTGCCGCAATGACATTCCCAGTCGCGCGTCGGGCCAAAGATTTTTTCGCAGAAGAGTCCTTCTTTTTCGGGTTTCAACGTCCGGTAGTTGATCGTCTCAGGTTTTTTCACTTCTCCATGAGACCAGGAACGTATTTTCTCAGGAGATGCCAACCCAATTTTCATAAACTCAAAATGATTGACGTCCAGCAAAGGGCTTTACCTCCCTTATTCTTCGTTTGCTTCTCGCGCTTCCAGGTTGAGATTCAGCTTTTCGCCCGAATCATCGTCGTCATCAATTTCCCGCATGACGATTTCCTGCTCGTCCTCCGACAGAATCTTGACATCCATGCCAAGAGACTGAAGTTCTTTGATCAGAACTTTAAACGACTCAGGAACACCCGGTTCCGGGACGTTTTCACCTTTTACGATCGCTTCGTATGTCTTCACGCGACCGATGACGTCGTCTGATTTAACCGTAAGAATTTCTTGCAGCGTGTAAGCGGCCCCGTACGCTTCCAGTGCCCACACTTCCATTTCACCGAAGCGCTGTCCGCCAAACTGGGCTTTACCGCCAAGCGGCTGTTGGGTGACCAGCGAGTAAGGACCGGTGGAACGCGCATGGATTTTGTCGTCAACCAGGTGGTGCAGTTTCAACATATACATGACACCAACGGTAACACGATTCTCGAACGGTTCACCCGTTCTGCCGTCATACAGCACATGTTTGCCGTCCCGCGCCAATCCCGCTTCTTCCAGCGTGTCAAACACATCATCTTCGCTCGCTCCGTCAAATACAGGGGTAGCCACGTGTATACCGAGGGTGCGTGCAGCCATCCCCAAGTGGACTTCAAGCACCTGGCCAATGTTCATCCGGGACGGGACGCCAAGCGGGTTCAAAACGACCTGAACCGGCGTTCCGTCTTCCAAAAACGGCATGTCTTCCTCCGGCATGATCCGCGCAACGACACCCTTGTTGCCGTGACGGCCAGCCATTTTATCGCCTTCGGAAATCTTCCGCTTCTGGGCAATATAGACCCGAACGAGTTGATTGACGCCCGGCGGCAGTTCATCGCCGTTTTCACGGGTGAACACTTTCACGTCGACGACGATACCGGCTCCGCCGTTGGGAACGCGAACGGAGGTGTCACGGACTTCACGGGCTTTTTCACCAAAAATCGCATGCAGCAACCGCTCTTCCGCCGTCAGTTCCGTAACTCCTTTCGGGGTCACCTTTCCGACGAGTATGTCTCCTGCGTTCACTTCGGCACCAATCCGGATAATCCCGCGCTCATCGAGATTTTTAAGAGCGTCTTCGCCAACGTTTGGAATATCCCGCGTGATTTCCTCCGGCCCAAGCTTCGTATCCCGCGCTTCCGCTTCGTATTCTTCGATATGGATGGATGTGTACACATCTTCCTTGACAAGCTTCTCCGAAAGCAAAATCGCGTCCTCGTAATTGTACCCTTCCCACGTCATGAAAGCGACAAGCACATTCTTGCCGATCGCCATTTCCCCCTGGTCGGTGGCGGGCCCGTCGGCAATGATGTCGCCTTTCTTGACCGTCTCGCCGACTTTTACGATCGGACGCTGATTGATGCAGGTTCCCTGATTGGAACGGGCAAACTTCAGCAACTTGTATTTATGCAAATTGCCCTTGACAGTCTTTCCGTCAACTTCTTGCTGCTCGCGAATCCAGATTTCGCTTGCGTCCACCCGCTCGACAACCCCGTCATGCTTGCTGACGACAACCGCCCCCGAATCTTTGGCGGCCCTATGCTCCAAACCGGTGCCAACGAACGGCGCATCCGGAACAAGCAAAGGCACCGCTTGCCGTTGCATGTTCGATCCCATCAACGCCCGATTGGCATCATCGTTCTCAAGGAACGGGATCAGCGCGGTCGCAACGGAAACGATCTGCTTGGGTGACACGTCCACATAATCGAGACGATCAGGCGACAAAATAAGAGTCTCCTCTTTGTAGCGAACGATGACGGCATCGTCCAAAATGTTCCCTTCCTCGTCCAGCCTTACGCTGGCTTGCCCGATCACGTATTCGTCCTCTTCGTCCGCCGTCAGATAATGGATGGTGTCGGTCACCCTGCCGGTTTCCGGATCGACGCGGCGATAGGGAGTTTCGATAAATCCAAACTCGTTGATCCTTGCGTAAGTCGACAACGAATTGATCAGACCGATGTTCGGCCCTTCCGGCGTCTCGATCGGACACATTCTGCCATAGTGAGAATGGTGGACGTCCCGGACTTCAAAGCCGGCCCGCTCACGGGTCAAACCGCCGGGTCCGAGTGCGGACAGACGGCGTTTGTGAGTCAATTCGGCCAGCGGATTCGTTTGATCCATGAATTGCGACAGTTGGCTGGAACCAAAGAATTCCTTAATGGCGGCAATGACCGGACGAATGTTGATCAGGGCTTGCGGCGTAATCGCGTTGGCATCCTGAATCGACATCCGCTCGCGGACAACCCGTTCCATCCGGGAGAGTCCGATCCGGAACTGATTTTGCAGCAATTCACCCACCGATCGGAGGCGACGGTTGCCGAGATGGTCGATATCATCCGTTGAACCCACACCGTGCAAAAGGTTTAGAAAATACGAAATCGAGGCGATAATGTCTGCAGCGGTGATATGTTTGACACTTTTGTCAACACCCGCATTCCCGATCACCTTGATGACTTTTCCTTCATCATGCGGAGCGTAGATTTTAATCTCCTGCACAACGATCTGCTCTTCCGCAACAATTCCGGACGTGGTTCTGTACTCGACCTTGTTGACGGAGCTTTCAAGCGTCGGAAGAATCCGATCGAGCAGACGCCGGTCAACGATCTGTCCCGCTTCCGCCAGAATTTCCCCCGTATCGGGATCGACCAATTTTTCCGCCAGGCGTTGATTCAACAGGCGGTTTTTGATATGAAGTTTTTTATTGATTTTATAACGTCCCACATTGGCAAGATCGTAACGCTTAGGGTCAAAAAAACGCGAAATCAACAGGTTGCGGGCGTTCTCCAATGTCGGAGGTTCACCGGGACGAAGCCGTTCGTAAATCTCCAGCAGCGCTTTTTCCGACGAATCCGTGTTGTCTTTGTCCAACGTATTGCGAAGGTATTCGCTCTCCCCCAGCAGATCGATGATCTCCGCATCGGTCGAGAACCCGAGCGCACGCAAAAGCACTGTCACCGGTATCTTCCTTGTCCGGTCAATCCTTACATACACAATGTCTTTTGCGTCCGTTTCCAATTCAAGCCATGCGCCGCGATTCGGTATAACGGTTGCAGTGTAGGCCTTTTTGCCGTTTTTGTCCGTCTTCGTGTTAAAATATACACTCGGCGAGCGGACCAACTGGCTGACAATAACCCGTTCCGCACCGTTGATGATGAAGGTTCCCGTTTCCGTCATCAGCGGGAAATCCCCCATGAACACTTCCTGCTCTTTCACTTCGCCCGTCTCACGGTTAATCAGGCGAACTTTAACTCGCAACGGCGCCGCATATGTAACATCCCGTTCTTTCGACTCTTCGACGTCGTATTTCGGCTCACCCAAGCTGTAGTCGATAAATTCCAAGACCAGATTCCCGGTAAAATCTTGGATGGGAGAGATCTCCTGAAACATCTCCTTGAGACCCTCGTCGAGAAACCATTGATACGATTTTTGCTGAATCTCGATAAGGTTTGGCAGCTCCATCACTTCTTTGATCCGAGCGTACGTGCGACGTTGCCGCCGACCATACTGAACAAGTTGTTGCTGCAAAACTGTCACCCCTCACCATATGGTCGCCTGAGTGTCTTTGCACTCCTAGACAGCAAAAAGCCCGAATAAAAAACATACCTCCCGACACAAAATGCATCGGGACGATATAAGATTCGAGCTTTCAGAACACAGAAATGGTTACTTTTTACGTTTGCCCAAAAATTATGCGAAATATTCATTTGTAACCATCGAACCGCATAATATCTTCACGCATTTTATTACGATAGCATACGAAAAATCGCTTGTCAACGGAGTCAAGTGTATCATTTTGGCTTTTTGCAGCAGAAAATTCGATAACCTGCCTTTTTCGCCTTATCGTCCACTTCTTCGAACAATTCTTCGAGTTTCTTGCGGGCGGACGGCGCTCCCTGCTTCTTTTGAATGACCAACCACAATTCGCCACCCGGATTCAATCTGGCGGCAGATTCCTCAAAAATCCGGTGAACCACCGCTTTTCCCGCACGAATCGGAGGGTTTGTCAAAATCCGGTCAAACGTCTCGTCACCGACTTGCTTAAACAAGTCGCTCACGCGAACTTCCGCGTTGAAAACCGAATTTTGCAAAAGATTTTTTCTCGCCAGTTCAGCAGCACGTTCGTTGACATCAATCAAAAGCGCGGAGCCCCGGACAGCCAATTTTGCGGCCGTGATTCCAATCGGTCCGTATCCGCACCCCACATCCAGCACGCGTGCTGCAGGCGGAATCTCCATCGTTCCAATCAACAGACGGCTGCCAAAATCGATGCCTCCTTTGGAAAACACCCCCGCATCCGTCCAGAACGCCAGATCAAAACCGCGCAACTTCTCCCGGATGAGCCGCAGGTCATGCGCCGCCGCCGGTTTATTCGAGAAATAATGGTCCGCCACAGGCATCATCCTCTGAACCAAATTCACTCGCCTTATTATAGCGAAACACCCGAAAAAAAGAAAGAAATCCCGCAAAGCGGACCAAATCAGCTAAAAATTGAAAGGGCTGTCGATGGACAGCCCCTTGCTTGCACAGCCACAAGCTTACTTGATTTCGACAGTAGCGCCGGCTTCCTCGAGCTTCGCCTTGATCGCTTCCGCGTCTTCCTTGGAAGTCTTTTCCTTGATCGGCTTCGGAGCGTTGTCGGCGATGTCTTTCGCTTCTTTCAAACCAAGGCCGGTAATTTCACGGATAACTTTAATGACGTTGATTTTGGAAGCGCCCGCGCTGGCAAGGATCACGTCAAACTCCGTCTTCTCTTCCACGGCAGCGGCACCGGGAGCCGCAGCTCCAGCAACGACCACCGGAGCGGCAGCGGTTACGCCGAATTCCTCTTCAATCGCTTTTACAAGTTCGTTCAACTCAAGAACGGACATGCCTTTAATCGCTTCAATAATTTGCTCTTTCGACATGGATAGAACCTCCCCATTGAATTTGAGATGATCATCAGGTTACGCCTGTTGCTCTTTTTGTTCAGCCACTTGCTTGACGGCATATGCAAAGTTCCGCATCGGAGCTTGCAATACGCTAAGCAACATGGAAATAAGACCTTCACGGGACGGCAGGGTTGCGAGTTCCTTTACTTCGTCGAGGCTGACAACGCGACCTTCCAGCACACCCGCCTTGATTTCCAACGCCTTATGTTCCTTTGCAAAATCGTTGAGGATTTTCGCCGGAGCCACAACATCGTCGTAAGAAAACGCGATTGCAGTCGGACCGGTCAGATGCGCATCAAGTTCAGTCAAACCCGCTTCGGCAGTCGCGCGGCGAGTCAAAGTGTTTTTCAGAACTTTGAATTCGACACCCGCTTCCCGAAGTTTTTTTCGCAACTCGGTAACCTCCGCCACGGTCAGTCCGCGATAGTCGGTTACGATCGTGCTTTTGCTGTCACGCAATTTCTGTGTAATCTCTTGCACCAATTGCGCTTTTTCTTCACGAATTCCCATCATTCCACCTCCTGCGACGGACATTTATATTTCAAAATCAATGAGTCCCCGCAGACATACGAGGACTCGGAACATACATAGCCAAACATCTATAACGTTCACAACCTCGGCAGGCACGGATTAAGTGCAAAGCACACCTGCTGTCTACGGTTCACCAAATTCGATTGTCATCACACGCTTCACACGCTTGACATCGTACCACGTTCAGGCAGCAATGTCAAAACGGCAAATCCTTACTTCGCGGTAGCTTCCGATGTAAGCTTGGTCAAGTTCAACTTGACACCGGGGCCCATGGTGGAACTCAGGGTGATGTTCCGAATGTACTGGCCTTTTGCCGCAGCCGGTTTGGCTTTTTGCAGAGCGTCGATCAGCGTGAACAAGTTGTCCAGCAACTTGCCATCCTCAAACGACACCTTACCGATCGGCGCATGGATATTCCCCGCCTTGTCGGTGCGGTATTCAATCTTACCGGACTTGATTTCCTCGACAGCTTTTTTCACATCGAAGGTAACCGTACCGGTTTTCGGATTCGGCATGAGCCCTTTCGGACCAAGCACCCGACCAAGTTTGCCCACGGACGCCATCATGTCCGGCGTCGCAACGACGACGTCAAAATCAAACCAACCCTGGTTGATTTTGTTGATGAGATCTTCGTCTCCTACATAATCGGCACCGGCAGCTTCCGCCTCCTTCGCCTTTTCGCCCTTTGCGAAGACGAGCACGCGCGGCACTTTACCTGTGCCGTGCGGCAATACAACCGCTCCGCGGATTTGCTGGTCCGCTTTTTTCACGTCAACACCCAGACGGATTGCAACTTCAACCGTCTCGTCAAATTTTGCGCTTGCGACCTTTTTCACGAGAGCTACCGCTTCAACCGGATCGTAAACCGCGTTTTTGTCGATCAGCTTGGCAGCTTCCGCGTATTTCTTTGATACAGCCATCCTTATGCTTCCTCCTTTGTGGTATAACGGCAAAGACCTCCCACGAACAAAGGTTGGCGTCAATCCAACCTTCCGACAACGGCACCCAGCGTGCCGCAAATCAGTCTTCGATTACAATCCCCATGGAACGCGCGGTTCCTTCAACCATGCGCATGGCCGCTTCAACACTTGCCGCGTTGAGGTCAGGCATCTTGGTCTCCGCGATTTCGCGAACCTTCGCGCGCTTGATCGTCGCAACCTTCTTTTTGTTCGGCTCACCGGATGCGGTTTCGATGCCCGCAGCCTTTTTCAGCAGGACAGCCGCCGGAGGCGTCTTGGTTTCGAAGGTGAAGGAACGATCTTCGTATACGGTGATCACGACCGGGATGATCAGGCCGCCCTGATCGGCGGTACGAGCGTTGAATTCTTTACAGAACCCCATGATGTTAACCCCGGCTTGACCGAGAGCGGGACCAACCGGCGGCGCAGGGGTGGCTTTACCGGCCGGAATTTGAAGCTTCACGATTTTGATCACTTTCTTAGCCACAACATCCACCTCCTTCTCGTAGTGTGGCAGACGGCAAATGCCCTCCCACTGAACAACCTTGCAACACCGAGTCACACTATAAAATTTAACCGCAATTCAGCCCTGGTCAATCAAACAGGCTCTATTATAACTTCTCGACTTGTGAAAAATCAAGTTCGAGCGGGGTTTCTCTGCCAAACATGGAAACAAGGACTTTCAGCTTTTGTTTATCCGGATGAATTTCTTCCACGCTGCCCACAAAATTGGCAAACGGCCCCTCGACCACGCGTACAGCCTCTTTGAGGGAAAAATCCACCTTCGGCTTCGCTTCGTCAACCCCCATCTGACGAAGAATCGCCCGTACTTCGTGTGGCATGAGCGGAGTGGGTTTGGAACCGGAACCGGAAGATCCGACAAAACCCGTGACACCGGGCGTGTTCCGAACGACGTACCAGGAGTCGTCCGTCATGATCATTTCGACAAGCACATAACCCGGAAAGACTTTCCGCATGACCGTTTTTTTCTTTCCGTTTTTCACTTCCACGTCCTCTTCCACCGGAACCAGGACCCGGAAAATCTTGTCTTGCATCTCCATCGACTGGACGCGCCGTTCCAAGTTGGTTTTCACTTTGTTTTCATAGCCGGAATAGGTATGTACCACATACCAGCGCTTTTCCATGTTTTCCATCCAGTTGAGGGCGGTTGCCCTTCCCCCCTATTTGAGTAATTGCCTATCGACCCACTCCGATGAGTGTCAACAATTCGCTGACACCCAAATCGAACAGGAAGATCACGATGGCCATAAAAAAGCAGGTTGTCAAAACAACCACCGTGTAAGACAGCAGCTCTTTGCGGTTTGGCCAGCGGACTCTTTTCAGTTCTCCCCACCCTTCACGAAAGAAGGAGAAGATTCCTGTCATCTTCCTCATGTTTGTTTACCCTCGTTTCGGATCACGAAAACCTTAACGAGTTTCGCGATGGAGAGTGTGATGGTTACAGAACTTGCAGTATTTCTTCAGTTCAATGCGATCCGGATGGGTCTTTTTGTTCTTCTTCGTAATATAATTTCGCTGTTTGCAATCCGTGCAAGCCAGCGTGACCGTTACTCGCATTCTTGACACCTCCCGCAGGCTTTATACTCTTTGATGGTAACGACCCGATCTCTTGCGAAATCAACCATCCGATTTTTAGGAATACCTAAATAAATTTAGCACAAGGGATATGCGATGTCAATAAAATGCGCGGTACAAATCCGCGGTACAAACCTGGGATCAATTGACATCCCGGATTTCAAGATACCGTTCCAATTTTCTTTTGACCCTCTGCAACGCGTTGTCGATAGACTTGACATGCCGCTTTAAATCGACCGCAATCTCCTGATAGGAACGGCCGTCCAAATAAAGCATCAGCACTTTGCGTTCCAGATCGCTGAGAATTTCCCCCATTTTGATCTCGATGTCGACAAATTCCTCCTGGTTGATAATCAGTTCCTCCGGGTCTGACACACGGGAACCGCAAATCACATCGAGCAACGTACGGTCGGATTCTTCGTCGTAAATGGGCTTGTCCAAAGAAACGTAGGAATTCAGGGGGATATGTTTCTGTCTGGTGGCTGTTTTAATCGCGGTAATGATTTGACGGGTGATGCAAAGTTCGGCAAAAGCCTTAAACGAAGTGAGCTTGTCGTCCCGGTAATCGCGGATCGATTTGTAAAGGCCGATCATGCCCTCTTGCACGATGTCTTCCCGATCCGCACCGATCAAAAAATAGGAACGCGCCTTCGCCCTCACAAAATTTTTGTATCTGTGAATCAGATGCTCAAGCGCTTCATCGTCACCTGCCCGAACCGCTTCAACCAGATCTTCATCCGATAATTCTTCAAACGATTTGACTTCTTCAGCCTCTCGTACATGGACATTCGACGGCAATGCTTATCCCTCCGGACCGACAGCAACTCAAGAGATAAGCCAATTATACTTTATGTAATCTTCCACGGTCAATTGTTAATCCATGTCTTTTCTCCTCCATTTTTCGAAAATTTCCGCCATTTCCTCATCCAATTGATCCGCCAGTGTATTCCTTTTGTTGTCCAACTTTTTGATCTGCCGGCGGATTGATTTGCGGGCTTCCCCGACCCGTTTTCCCAACTCCCCCGCCGAAATGCGGAGCGCTCCTTCGCCAAAAGTGACTTGCTGCTCCACCCGGTCGGAAGTTGCCACATAGATATGCAAAGCCTCTTTTTCCATCTCATACACGATCCGCTCGATCAGTTCGTCGGCAGTTTCATTTTCCTTGGAAAAAAGCACCTGAAGCTGATCGGATTCGTATTTTTTGCGGCTCCCCGGCGACATGTGACCGTCAAACACAACAATCACACGCATGCCGGTAAAAACTTGAAATTCCCTGAGAATCCCCAAAAGCCGTTCCCTTGCGAGTTCAAGACTCTCTTTCTTCAGTTCGGCCAACAACGGCCAAGCCCCTATAATGTTGTACCCGTCAACGATCAATACCTCTTTCATGTCAGGCAACCGCTCGGCAAGTTACGATCTGGCGCCCCGCTGGCGAACCGCTTCATACAACAAGATGCCCGCCGCAACACCCGCATTTAAAGACTGCACTTGGCCGATCATGGGAAGACGCACCAGATAATCGCACCTTTTCTTCACGACTTCGCCGAGCCCCCTGCCTTCATTCCCGATCACCACAGCGATCGGTCCGGTCATGTCCGCCTGGTAATACATCTGTTTGGCGTCGACATCCGTACCGATCACCCAGTATCCCGCTTTTTTCAGCGTTTCGAGAGCCTGTGGGATGTTTGTCACGCGTGCCACCGGTATATGTTCGATCGCACCCGCCGAAGCTTTTGCCACCGCAGCGGTCAATGGAACGGCGCGGCGTTTCGGAATCACGACGCCGTGCGCTCCCGCTCCGTCTGCCGTTCGCAAAACGGAACCCAGATTGTGCGGGTCCTCAATCTCGTCAAGCACCACGATCAGGCCGGGTCGCGGAGACTGGTCAGCCGCCTCCAAGATCCCATCGAGTTCCGCGTATTCTTTGGCTGCCAAATACGCAATGATCCCCTGGTGATTCCGGGTCACCGCGATCGCGTCCATCTTTGCTTTCGGAACTCGCTGCACAACGATTCCCCGTGCTTTTGCCCGCGCCAGAATTTCGTTCGCGGAACCTCCCTCCACGCCTTCCGCCAGCAGAATCTTGTTCAGTTCCCGACCGCTTTTCAGAGCTTCCAGCACCGGGCGGCGCCCTTCCAGTTGTTCCGTGTCGCCGGCAAAAGCCCGCGGTTCAACGTGGCTTTCCCGCTTGCCAACCGGTTTCGCGACAGCCGGTTTGTTTGGAACGGTACGGCCACCGCCCCGGATTTTCGCCGCCGTTTTCGCCTTGGAACGTGTTGTTCTTGCCATGTTCGATCAACCCTTTCGTAAAGTCGAATCCACATATTCGATCGCTTTAGCCGCCAGTTCCCGCAGCCTTTCATAATTTCCTTGCAGGTACAAATATCCGAACAGACTCTCAAATCCCGTGCTGTAACGATAATCAATCACATCGGCATGTTTGGGAACCGTGCCCGACTTGGCGTTTCTTCCCCTGCGAACGACATCCGCCTCTTCTTCCGACAATCCCTTCGCCAAAAAATGCAAAATCTCGGCTTGAGCCTTTGCCTTCACATATCTGACCGACGCTCGCTGCAACCGGTGCGGCCGCATTTCGCCCAAAGCGAGCAGATGCTGGCGAACGAACAGTTCCCAGACAGCGTCCCCGAGATAAGCGAGCGCCAGCGCAGGCATTTCCCGCGGCCGGCCAACGGCTTCCGTCCTCAATTCTTCCATTCGGCTCACTTCCGTTTCCAACGCACGCCTTGCGGCGTATCTTCCAGGATGATTCCCATCTCCAACAACCGGTTGCGAATTTCGTCCGCCCGCTGAAAATCCCGGTTCTTCCGGGCCATCGTACGTTCTTCAATTAGCCTTTGCACTTCTTCCGTCAGCTCGTCCTGCCGCCGATCCGGCAACAACCCCAAAAGCCCGACCAATTCGGTAAGCACGTCACGGTAGGTTGCAACGCCAGCAGCGTTCGCGCCGCCGTCATGCAGATACGAATTCGCTTCCCGCACCAGTTCAAAGATGGCGCTAATCGCATCCGCCGTATTGAAGTCGTCATCCATCGCCGCGATGAATTTTGCACGCAGGGTGTCCGCATCGACCTTCCCGCTGTCTGAATCCCCTTTTCCCGGGTTTGTCAACCAATGATTCAAATTCGCCAGCGCCGTGTCGATCCGCTCCAGCCCCAACGCGGATTGCTCCATCAATTCGTTTGAAAAATCGATCGGATTCCGGTAATGGGCCGACAACAGGAAAAAGCGGATCACCCGCGGCTCGTACCGCTTCAGCAGGTCGTGCACCAATACAAAATTGCCGAGGGACTTTGACATCTTCTCGTTATTGATGTTGACATAGCCGTTATGCATCCAGTAACGCGCGAAAGGCTTTCCGTTCGCCGCTTCCGACTGCGCAATCTCGTTTTCGTGGTGCGGAAAAATCAGGTCATGTCCGCCCGCGTGAATGTCCAGCGTCTCCCCCAGATATTTTTTGCTCATCGCGGAGCATTCGATGTGCCACCCGGGCCGCCCCTCTCCCCAGGGGGAAGGCCAGCTCACTTCGCCGGGTTTGGCGGCTTTCCACAATGTGAAGTCCAGCGGGTTCCGCTTTTTCTCCGATATTTCGATACGCGCCCCCGCCATCAGATCGTCGATCGATTGTTTCGAAAGTTTTCCGTAAGGCGGGAATTGAGCCGTGCTGTAATACACGTCGCCATCCATCACATACGCATACCCTTTTTCAATCAATTGTTCAATCATCCCGAGAATATCCCGTATATGTTCCGTGACGCGGGGGTGCACATCCGCCCTGCGGATGCCCAATAACTCCGCATCGTGAAAATAGGCTTCCACGAACCGGTCGGCCACCGTTTGCGGATGAACCTTCTCTTCGTTGGCAACCCGGATGATTTTGTCATCAACGTCGGTGAAATTCTGCACATACGTAACGTCAAATCCCCGGTACTCAAGATAGCGGCGCACCACATCGAAAATCAAAAACGGCCGGGCGTTCCCGATGTGAAAATAGTTGTAAACCGTCGGGCCGCACACGTACATCCGGACTTTGCCCGGTTCCCGCGGCACAAATTCCTCTTTCTGCCGGGTCAACGTATTATAGATTCGAATCGCCACTCGACTTGCCTCCATTCTTCAGTTCAGCGATTTCCTCACGCAGCGCATTGATCTCGTCCTGCATCTGTTTGATCATCTCCATCACGGGGTCGGGCAGATTGGTCTGATCCAGATCGTCCAACCGGCGGCCGTCCTGAATCACCACGCGCCCCGGTACCCCCACAACCGTCGAATTCGGAGGGACCGGCTTCAGCACCACCGAACCCGCACCGATTTTCGAATTGTCTCCTACTGTGATCGAACCCAGGACCTTCGCCCCGCTGGCAATCAAAACACGGTTTCCGATCGTCGGGTGCCGCTTCCCTTTTTCTTTGCCGGTTCCCCCGAGGGTTACGCCCTGATAAATCGTGACATCGTCGCCGATTTCCGCCGTCTCGCCGATCACCACGCCGGCACCGTGGTCAATAAACAGGCGGCGACCGATTTTTGCTCCGGGATGAATCTCGATTCCCGTCAAAAAACGCGCAAATTGCGAGATGAACCGCGCTGTGGTGTAGTACTTTCTTTTGTAAAACGCATGGGCAATCCGGTACAACCACAACGCATGCAACCCCGAATAGGTCAGTACGACCTCAAATGTGCTTCTCGCCGCCGGATCGCGGTCAAACACAGCCTGTACGTCTTCTTTCATCAGTTTAAACATATCGTTCCACCCTCTGATCCCGAAAATAAAAAACCGCCCCCACAATCAGAGGCGGCTATGTAACCCGCGGTTCCACTCTGAATTTCTCCCCAAACCATTCCAAGCGGTCTGGAAGAGCCACTCTCTGCCTGATAACGGAGGCTTCCGGCGGGCATTACTCGGCAACCGGCCTTTCCTCCCGCGAAGAACCAAGGGGCATTCTGCGCGTTTCCGGTGATCGCCACTTCCAGCCGGTTTTCCGGTGGCGACTCTCTGGCACTTTCCGCACGCATACTCGTCCTTGTCATGCTCTTTGGCTGTTTTCATTGTCGGACAAACGAATTTTATACGGTGGCCAATATGGTTTGCAGACGCGAAACCACCCGATCCCGCCCCAGCAATTCCAGAGAGCGGTTCAAATCCGGGCCGTGGGTTTGCCCCGTGGCAGCAGCCCGTACAGTCATGAACAAAGCGCGGCCCTTATAACCCGTTTCCTTTTGGATCTCTTTCAGCGCCGCCTGAATCGAGTCGGCAGTCCAAGCGGACAATTGTTTTGCTTTTTCAACAAAAGCCGAAATCACCGCCGGCACTTGTTCTTCTTTCAGCACGTCAGCCGCTTCACCCTCGTACGCAACCTCATCTTGGAAAAACTGTTTCGCCATTTCCGGCAGCTGCGCCACATAAGACAATTGCTCTTTGTACAGGGCGACAAGGGAGCCGACCCATTCGCGGTCAAACGTGTCGCCGATCAGTCCCGCCCGCTGCAGTTGCGGGATCGCCAATTCCACAATCCGTTCGAGTTCCGCTTGTTTGATGTAATAGCCGTTCATCCAGGCCATTTTGTCGGGATCAAAAATCGCCCCCGATTTGGACACCCGTTCCAACGAAAACGCTTGAACCAGTTCGTTCAGCGAAAAGATCTCCCGTTCGCCGCCGGGAGACCATCCCAAAAGCGCCAGGTAATTGAGGATCGCCTCCGGCAAATACCCCAGATTGCGGTATTGCTCGATAAACTGAACGATTGACTCGTCGCGTTTTGAAAGCTTTTTCCCGTCCCGGTTGAGAATCAGCGACACATGGGCAAACTCGGGCGTGTCCCAGCCAAACGCGTCATAGATCAGGATCTGGCGCGGAGTGTTGGACAGATGCTCTTCTCCGCGAATGACATGCGTTATTTTCATCAGATGATCGTCGATCGCTACAGCAAAATTATAAGTGGGAATGCCGTCGGATTTCACGATCACATAGTCCCCGATGCCGTCGGATTCAAACTGCATCTCGCCGCGGACACGATCGGTAAAAGTGATCACCTGCCCGTCCGGAACGCGGAACCGAACCGTCTTTTTGCGGCCTTCCGCCTCAAACGCGGCTTTTTGCTCAGGAGTCAAATGCCGGCAGCGTCCCGTATATCGCGGTAGCTCGCCCTTGGCGAACAACTCCTGCCGCTCCTTCTCCAGCTCTTCCTCGGTGCAATAGCAATAATACGCTTTGCCTTCAGCGAGCAACCGATCCACGTATTGCCGGTAAATATCCAGCCGCTCCATGCATCTGTAGGGACCGTACTCGCCGCCGATTCCGGGGCCTTCATCCCATTCGAGCCCCAGCCACTTGAAGTTCTCAAGGAATTTTTCGTCCGCATGTTCCACGTTGCGCGTCTGATCGGTGTCTTCAATCCGCAGAATGTAGACACCGCCGAGTTTCTTGGCCAGAAGGTAATTAAACAGCGCGGTGCGGGCGCCTCCGATATGCAAATGTCCGGTCGGACTCGGCGCATATCTTACACGTGCAGACATTCGATTCATCTCCCCAAAATGCGAATCCCGAACAAGAGGTTCCAAGAACTAAAATATAAATCCTCTCCCCATTTTAGTCAACCGATACCAGCAGGACAACCGTTTGCGCGGCAATTCCCTCGCCGCGGCCGGTGAAGCCGAGTTGTTCGGTCGTTGTCGCTTTGACATTGACCTGGCTCAACCCCGCTTCCAGTTCCTTTGCGATGACTCTTCGCATTTCTTCAATGTACGGGGCGAGTTTCGGTTTTTGCGCAATGATCGTGCAGTCGATGTTCCCCAGCCGGTAACCTTTTGCTTTGACCATTTCCCAAACGCGGCGGAGCAGTTCGACCGAGTCCGCCCCACGGTACCGTTCATCGGTGTCGGGAAAATGACGCCCTATGTCCCCCGCGGCAATGGCGCCTAACAGGGCGTCTTTCACCGCATGCAGTAAAACATCCGCGTCGGAGTGGCCAAGAAGACCCTTTTCGTAAGGGATTGTAACACCGCCCAGTGTTAAAGGCCGCCCCTCCACCAGTTGATGGACGTCAAACCCCGTTCCGACCCTTATCATCCGAATCTCCTCCCTCGTTGCAGTTAACGCAGCTCGTTTTGCGCAAACGCTTCTGCAATTGTCAGATCTTCTGGCGTGGTAATTTTAATGTTGCGATACGAACCGTCCACCACCCGGACGGGATAGCCCACCGCTTCCACCAATGAGGCGTCATCCGTATATCGCAAGCCATTTCCGGCCTTTTTGTGAGCGTCTCGCAGAATCCGGGCTTGAAACGCTTGTGGAGTTTGCACCGCATAAAGAACTTCGCGCGGCAGCGTTTCTTCCACAATGCCGTCTTTAATTTTTTTGATGGTGTCTTTCACCGGCGTTCCGATGGTAGCCGCTCCAAACTCCGCCGCCGTTTCGATGACGCGGTCGATTTCTTCCGGAGTAACAAACGGCCGCGCCCCGTCGTGAACGACAACGAGTTCGACAGTTTCATCCAGCGCCTGCAAACCGTTCCGCACCGAATCTTGCCGTTCCTTGCCGCCTGCGGCGTAACGGGTCACCCGTCGAAGCCCGTATTGGGTTACCAGTCGTTTTGCGTCGTCCAGTTCCTCTTCCCCCACCACAAGCACGATGTCCCGGATCAAGGCCGACTGTTCAAGCGCCCGCAGCGTGCGAACGATTAAAGGCAATCCGGCAATCTCCAAATAAGGTTTCTTGATTTTGGATTTCATGCGGGAACCGCTGCCCGCCGCAACCACAACAGCCGATGCTTTCAACTTGCCCGTCTCCCCTACACACCTGTCAAAGGAAAAATGAAATCTCCAAAACCAAAAACAGAGGGTCTCGCGGCAAAATGGAGACCCCAAAAAACGTCCGGAAACTTTCCGTTTACAAAGCTTTTTCCAGCAGCTTCGGCTTTGCAAAAATCATGCGGCCGGCCGAAGTCTGCAAGACGCTCGTCACCATGACTTCCAGCCGCGTGCCGATAAATTCCTTGCCGCCTTCGACGACGATCATCGTGCCGTCATCCAGGTATCCTATGCCTTGCCCATATTCTTTGCCATCTTTGATCAACTGCACCATAATTTCTTCGCCGGGCAGCACCACCGGTTTCACCGCGTTCGCCAAGTCGTTGATGTTCAACACGCCAACCCCTTGCAATTCGCAGACTTTATTCAGGTTAAAGTCATTAGTGACGACTTTTCCGTTCAACTGCTTGGCAAGACGGATCAGCTTGGAATCCACTTCCTGAATGTCGTCAAAATCGATTTCCATAATGTTGACCTTAATGTTCAATTCCTTTTGGATCCGATTCAGGATATCCAGGCCGCGGCGCCCCCGGTTGCGCTTCAACACATCGGACGAATCCGCTATGTGCTGCAATTCGGCAAGAACGAAGGTCGGAATCACGAGAGTTCCGTCAAGAAACCCCGTTTTTACAATATCCGCGATCCGTCCGTCAATGATGACGCTCGTATCAAGAATTTTCGCATCGCCAGCTCTGGCGGCCGATTTGTTTTTCTCCTTGTTCCCAAATTTGCCGGGAAAGAAGGAAATCAGCTCTTCGCGTTTGCTGTATCCGATCCGAAACCCGAGAATTCCCAACAGCACGCTGGTGAACGCTTGAACGACTTCGCCGACCACCGGAATGTTTGTGATGGCGGGCGAAAGCAGATAGGCGACGATCAAACCTGCAACGGTTCCCAAAACTCCGGCGAACACGTCCGACAAAGGGGCTTTCAGCAATTTTTCTTCAAACCAACGGATCAGCGACACGCTGTAGTCGACCATCCAAGCCGTGGCAAGTATAAAAAGCGTACCCCCCAACGCGGCACCAAAAAACGGCGACGTGAAAGGCGGATAATTCAATTTAATAAAATCAAACCGGATGAGTGCAAACAAATGGGGGCCGAACGTATAACCCAACACCATGCCAATCATCGCAAAAAACAGATGAACAATTCGCTTGATCATGAACATTTCACCTCCTTGTTACAAATTATGGACAGAAATCAGCTTCCAAAAACTCGGGGCCCGTATTTTTAAAGACCATTTTATTACAAATATCAGATTACCACAACTCGAACGTTTAGTCAAATTTTAGAAAATTTAATTTTATCACACAGTTTTTGCACCCGTCAATAAAAATAAAAACAGCCATATTCCGGCTGTTGTTTCATTTCACCTAGACCTCGAATTTCGAATCAAAGGAATCCCGGGCCATGATTGCGGATTTTTTCTTGCGGCGGGAACTAATGTTTTTTTTTAATCCGTAGATCGCATAAAGAGCCAACGGCAGGAAAATTAACTTGCTGGCCTGATCCGGGTAATAAATAAACACAAAAGCCACAAACGCGGCCAAAACCGGCACCACCCAATAAGCCGCTTTTGGAATGCCGACTTTTTTAAAATTGGGATATTTGATGCGGGATACCATCAGATAGGACAACCCCAGCATCGCGACCGGCAGAATCACATCCGCTCCGGGGATCAATTCATAGTAGAGCGCCATCGTCGCCAATATCCCGCCGGCAGCGGTAATCGGAAGTCCGACAAAATAGTTCGGGTTCCCGGCTGTCACATTAAACCTCGCCAGCCTATACGCGCCGCAGATGGGAAAAATTCCGGTAATCACCATTCCGATCCAGCCGAGTTGATGCAGAATCACTCCGTACATGATGAAAGCGGGCGCCACGCCAAAGGAAATAACGTCTGACAAGGAGTCCAACTCTTTTCCAAAGTCGCTGGTCGCATTCAACGCCCTTGCGATGCGCCCGTCCAACCCGTCAAGCAACATTCCGACAATCACAAAGATGGCGGCCAGCCCAAACTGTTCGTTAAAAGCAAGAATGATAGAAATAATTCCCAGAAAAAGGTTGCCTATCGTAAAAGCGCTCGGCAGCGCTTTAGCAAACATACGGGTACCCCCTATCAGGTGAAAACAAGCAATCACTATTTGTATTCTAACCATAATAACGAGATTTAAATGTGCCTGTCAATAAACACCTGTTCCTGAATTCGCCGCAGTCCCTCCTTAATCGCTCTCGCCCGCACTTCTCCAATCCCTTCCACATCGTCCAATTCTTCCACTGTGGCGCTCAAGATCCGGCTTAACGTCGAAAAATGGGAAACCAGATTTTCAATGACCGGATGGGGCAGACGCGGAATTTTTGTCAGGATCCGATAACCGCGTGCCGACACCGGCTCTTCGGCAATATTGATATCCCCGTTGTAGCCGAGGATCCGGACGATCGCTTCTCCGTCCAGCAGATCCTCTGACGAAAGCGAGTGCAATTCGGTCAGGATCTGATGGGGAGTCAGCTCCGTGTCACGGCAAAAATCTTTTACCAGCAGATACGCTTCTTCGTCCACTTTGGAAACCAGCTCGTCAAGCTGCATGGAAATCAGGCGGCCTTCTGTCCCTAGTTCAGTAATATATCGTCGAATTTCCATTTTTATGCGCAAAACCATTTCGATTCTCTGCATCACCATGACAACTTCATGCAGAGTCACCAGCTCCTCGAATTCCAAGGCGCTTAAGTTGGTCAACGACTGATCCAGCACCGCTTTGTAGCGTTCCAGCGTGTTGATCGCCTGATTCGCTTTTGACAGGATCACGCTGATGTCTTTCAATGTATACCGAAAATTGGACTGATACAGCGTAACGACATCACGCCGTTGCGAAATGCAGATCACGATCTGGCCCGTTTGTTTCGCCACCCGTTCCGCCGTGCGGTGGCGGGTCCCCGTCTCGAACGATGGAATCGAAGCGTCAGGAGTCAACTGGGCGTTCGCGATCAAAATGCGTTTCAGGTCTTCACTCAGTATAATGGCCCCGTCCATTTTTGCAAGTTCGTACAGATTGGCCGGAGTGTACTCGCAATCGATATGAAAACCGCCATCGACGATTTTCTCCATCGCTTCCGTCAATCCTATTACAATCAACGCACCGGTTTTGGCACGAAGAACGTTTTCAAGACCTTCTCGCAAACTGGTTCCGGGTGCGGTCAACCGTAACAACTTATGGATCATGTTTTCTTTTTTGATGTCTTCTCGCATCAAGGTCACCCCCGGAACACGATTTCGAATGCCTGTTGCATACGATCGACACCCACGACCTCGATCCCTGCAGGCGGCATCCAGCCTTTTAAATTTTGGGCCGGAATGATGATTCTTGTAAACCCCAGCTTCTGCGCTTCCTTTACGCGCTGTTCGATTCTCGACACGCCCCGGATCTCGCCTGCCAGCCCGATTTCCCCAACAAAAACGTCATTTGGACTCATGCAAATCTCTTTAAAACTCGACGCCACAGCAAGAGCGACTCCCAAATCGATTGCCGGTTCATCCAAACGCACACCGCCGGCGACATTGAGATACGCGTCTTGCGATCCGACGTACAGCCCCATCCTTTTTTCCAAAACCGCCATAATCATGGAGACGCGGTTGTGATCGATTCCGTTCGCTTGGCGGCGAGGATTGCCGAACGCGGTGGGGCACACCAGAGCCTGAATTTCCACCAGAACCGGCCTCGTCCCTTCCAGCGAGGCAACAACCGCCGATCCGGGGGCGCCCTGGGAACGATCCGACAAAAACATCTCCGATGGGTTTTCCACTTCGACCAAGCCCTCTTCCCGCATTTCAAAAACCCCGATTTCGTTTGTCGAGCCGAAGCGATTTTTTACGGCGCGAAGGATCCGGTACGTGTGGTGCCGTTCCCCTTCAAAATAAAGCACCGCATCCACCATGTGCTCCAGCATGCGCGGCCCCGCGATCGCACCTTCTTTCGTGACATGGCCGACGATAAACGTCGCAATTCCGGAAGTTTTCGCCATGCGCAAAAGCTGCCCCGTACACTCCCGCACTTGCCCTACGGAACCGGGGGCTGAACCGACAGCAGGATGGTGGACGGTTTGAATCGAATCAACGATGAGAAAGTCGGGTTTTATGGCGGCAATCTGGATTTCAACCTGCGCAAGATCGGTTTCGGAGAGGATCAAAAGATTGGGGGATTCGATACGTAACCGGTCGGCGCGAAGCTTAATCTGTTGAGCCGACTCTTCCCCCGACACATAGAGCACTTTCAGCCCTTTGGCCGCCAGTCGGTAAGAGGTTTGCAGCAAAAGGGTGGATTTGCCGATTCCCGGGTCCCCACCGACCAAAACAAGCGAACCGGGGACAATTCCTCCACCCAGCACGCGGTCCGTTTCCGCCGATCCGGTTCTGACCCGGGGTTCGAGGGAGATATCGATCTTGTCGATACTTTCGGCTTTTGAAGGATGCACGGGAAGACCTGACGGCACCCCGATTGTTCCCAAACGTTCCACTTCTTCCACCATCCGGTTCCACGTATTGCAACCGGGGCATTTTCCCATCCATTTCGGGCTTTCGTATCCGCATTCCTGGCATACGTATTTGGATTTGACTTTTGCCATGGGTCTCCAAAATTCTCCCGTTCGAATAATCATCCCACTTTTTACTATATACCAAACCCACCGCTTTTTCCAGAAACCGCAGGCATGCAAAAAGCACCCAAGAACAGGTGCTTTTTTCAGATAATTCCAATCATGCTTTGGCTTCAAAAGCCGCCAATTCCTCGTCATATCCGACCAGACCAAGGTTGTACGCTTTTTCAACAAGTGTCAGGATCTCCCGTTTCAATTCAGGATTTCCTACGCTTGCGACGACACGCTTTCCAACTTGGAAACCGTCAACTGATCGCCTTCCATGTCAATTTTTACTTTGTCGCCGCGCTGGATGGTGCCGGTGAGCAACGCCTCGGACAATTTATCCTCGATATGGCGCTGGATCGCACGCTTCAACGGACGGGCCCCATATGTCGGATCATATCCCTCTTTGGCAAGGAACGCTTTCGCTTCATCCGACAGTACGAAGTCGATATTCTGCTCTTTCAGCCGCTTGCGGAGATCTTCCGCCATCAGGTTGACAATCTCCTTGATATGCTCTTCCGCCAGCGGATGGAACACGATGATTTCGTCAATGCGGTTGAGGAATTCCGGTCGGAATTGTCTTTTCAATTCGTCCATCACCCGGTCTTTCATATCGACGTAATCCGCTTCTTTCGACGCGGTGAAGCCGAGAGCGCCGCCTTTTTTGATCGTTTGAGCGCCAACGTTTGAAGTCATGATCACGATCGTGTTGCGGAAGTCAACGGTTCTTCCCTTCGCATCGGTCAGTCTTCCGTCGTCTAACAGCTGCAGCAGAATGTTAAACACTTCGGGATGGGCTTTCTCAATTTCGTCAAGCAGCACGACAGAATAGGGTTTGCGGCGCACCGCCTCCGTCAACTGACCCCCTTCCTCGTATCCGACGTATCCGGGAGGCGCTCCGACCAGGCGAGAGGTGGTATGACGTTCCATGTATTCGGACATGTCGATTCGGACCATCGCATTTTCGTCGCCGAACATCGCTTCCGCAAGCGCTCTCGCCAGCTCGGTTTTCCCGACACCTGTCGGCCCCAGGAAGATAAACGAACCGATCGGGCGTTTCGGGTCTTTCAGCCCCGCACGGGCACGCCGGACGGCGCGAGCGATCGCCTTGACCGCTTCTTCTTGGCCAATCACCCGGTTGTGGAGAATCCCTTCGAGTTTCATCAGACGCTCGCTTTCTTCTTCAGCCAGTTTACGGACCGGGATTCCCGTCCACATCGAGACGATGTCCGCAATGTCCTCAGCGGTGACAACCGTGTCTTTCTTGACTTGGTTTTGCTGCCATTCGACTTTGCGTGCTTCCAGTTCTTCCCGCAGCTTTTGCTCCTTATCCCGCAAAGAGGCGGCTTTTTCAAATTCCTGGCTCTGTACGGCCGATTCTTTTTCGAATCGGACTTCTTCCAGCTTTTCTTCAAGTTCTTTCAGGTTCGGCGGCTGCGTATGAGTGCGCAGTCGTACGCGGGATGCCGCTTCATCGATCAAGTCGATCGCTTTGTCCGGCAAGAAACGGTCGGTAATATAGCGGTCGGACAGCCGCACAGCCGCTTCCAGCGCTTCGTCGGAAATTTTGACGCGGTGATGCGCTTCGTAACGGTCCCGTAGACCGTGCAAAATCTGGATGGCATCTTCCACGTTCGGCTGATCGACCACAATCGGTTGGAATCTCCGTTCCAATGCCGCATCTTTTTCGATATGCTTGCGGTATTCGTCCAGCGTGGTCGCGCCGATGCACTGCAGTTCGCCGCGTGCAAGCGCCGGTTTCAGGATGTTGGAAGCGTCGATGGCCCCTTCCGCGCCGCCCGCCCCGATCAACGTGTGCAGTTCGTCGATAAACAGAATAACGTTTCCTGCTTGGCGAATCTCGTCCATGATTTTTTTCAAGCGGTCTTCAAATTCGCCGCGGTATTTGGTGCCGGCGACGACGGTTCCCATATCGAGCACCATCACCCGTTTGTTACGGAGCGTCTCCGGGATTTCGTTTTCCACAATCCGCTGCGCAAGCCCTTCCGCGATCGCCGTTTTCCCGACACCCGGTTCGCCGATCAGGACCGGATTGTTTTTGGTGCGGCGGGAAAGAACTTGGATGACGCGCTCAATTTCCTTGGAACGCCCGATCACCGGGTCCAGCTTTCCGTCTCTCGCCATCGCCGTAAGATCGCGGGCCAACGAGTCCAGAGTCGGCGTATTGACCGATTGCTGGGATTCCGGGCTGTTGTCGTTCACGTCCCCACCCAGAAGCTGCAGCACTTGTTGCCGCGCTTTGTTGAGCGATACGCCCAAGTTTGACAGAACTCTCGCCGCCACGCCTTCCCCTTCGCGGATCAGCCCCAGCAAAATATGCTCGGTGCCGACGTAGTTATGTCCCAGCTTACGGGCTTCGTCAATCGAGAGTTCAATGACTTTTTTCGCCCGCGGGGTATAAGCCATGCCGCCTGACTGTCCTTGACCGCGACCGATAATTTTTTCGACTTCTTTTTGGATTTTGTCGCTGGACAATCCGAGACTTACCAGCGCTTTTGCCGCGATGCCCTCTCCTTCGCGGACGAGGCCGAGCAAAATGTGTTCCGTTCCGACTCCCGAATGGCCTAGCCGATTCGCTTCCTCCTGTGCCAGAGCCAACACTTTTTGCGCACGTTCCGTAAAACGTCCAAACATCATACCAGACACCCCTTTTATTAAAATTTTATTATTCCACCGCAGAGTTTGCACGAAATCGTTCCCGAATGATGGCGGCTCTTCTCCAATCCCGTTCGCCGGGCGCCAATTCTTTACCGGTCAGCTTTTGCAAGAAAGCGGGACGGATCATGACCATCAACTCTTTCAGGATACCTGCCGGCATGCCTTTGATCGTGCCGAGGTCGATGCCGAGCTTGACATCCGACAACCGCTGCATGGCTTCTTTCGATTCGATTTTTCTTGCGTATGCCAAAATTCCGTAGGACCGCCAGATCCGATCTTCCAGCGATTCGCGGTTTTCCCGCAGCAACTGGTTGCGGGCGGATCGTTCGTGCTCGAGGATCTGTTTGACAACCGCTTGCAGGTTATCAAGTATCTCTTCCTCCGACTGCCCCAACGTAATTTGATTTGAAATTTGGAAAATATTCCCTATCGCATCGCTGCCTTCGCCGTACAACCCGCGGACCGCCAGTCCAACTTGCGAGATCGCCGTCAAAATTCGATTGATCTGATTGGTTAACACCAACCCGGGCAAGTGCATCATGACGGAAGCCCGTATGCCTGTACCCACGTTGGTCGGACAGGACGTCAGAAAACCGTATTTTTCATCGAACGCATAATCCAGCTTGGATTCCAAAATATCGTCCACCTGGCTTGCCAGTCGCCAGGCGTCATGAATCTGAAATCCAGGGAAGATGCATTGGATACGGAGGTGGTCCTCTTCATTGATCATGATGGAGACCGTTTCATCCCCGAGCACCGCAAACGCGCCGTGCCGCTCTTCCTCGGCCAAAGCCGGAGAAATCAGGTGTTTTTCCACAAACACCTGCCGTTCCACATCCGACAGTTCCCGGCTTCGAAACAGTTCGAACTTGCCGATCGCCCGCATTTCGGGACTGGACACCGCTTTGCGGACTTCCTCCACAACCTTTTCCGCATCGCCGTCCGTCAGCAAAATGGGAAAAGCGTAACGCGCCAGGTTCCGCGCGATTCGAATTCGCGTAGAGATCACAATATCGGATGCCGGACCTTCTTCTTTCATCCACCTGGGGCTCGTGTTAAGAAATTCATTGATCGACACGCCGCACACCTCCTTAACTGCCCAATTGCTTTTCCAACTCTCGAATTTTGTCGCGCAAAACGGCAGCCTCTTCGAACTTTTCCAATTGCACGGCTGTTTGCAACTGCTGACGGAGTTTGTCCAATTCCCGTCTGGTTTTGAGCCTACCCCCTGTTCGCTGCGGAACTTTGCCCGCATGTGTCGTCGAACCGTGGACTTTTCGCATAAGCGGATCAAGCCGGGATTGAAAGTGTTTGTAGCAATCGGCACACCCGAAACGTCCCGCTTGGCTGAATTGCGTGTAGGTCAAACCGCATGTGGCGCAGCGTGGAGGGGTCGCAACCGGTGCGTCCGGATGTTCAAAATTCAACAATCCCGATAACAAACTATTCAGAGAGAAAGCTCCGGTTGTTTTGTTGATCCATTCCCCTTTTTCCCGGGCACATGATTCACAAAGATGAAATTCGCTCTTGTCGCCCTGCACAATTTTGGTGAAATGAACGGTGGCCGGTCGTTGTCCGCATTCCTGACATTTCATTCGGATCCCTCCTATCCCCTGAGAATCGCCCTGAGCATTGCAGCCAGCAAGTTGGCTCGCAACCGGTCTCGTTCGGGTGTAGCGATCTGCAAAACATCCCGGTGAACAGCCGCTTCGAGCATACGGGCCTCACGATCGGTGATCAGTTCCTCTTCCAGCAGACGGTGAATGATTCCCTCCGCCTCTTTCTGTGTGATATCGGATCCGATCAGGTTAACGACCGCCCGGAATACATTCGAAGCGGGGTTTAGTTCCAGCTTGTGGATGCGAATATATCCTCCTCCCCCGCGCTTGGATTCAACGACATACCCCTTTTCAAAGGTAAACCTTGTGCTGATCACGTAGTTAATCTGTGAGGGGACACACCGAAAACGATCCGCCAATTCGCTTCGTTGAATCTCGATATAACCGGTTGAACTCGACTTCAGAATCTCTTTGATGTATTGTTCGATAATATCGGAGATCTTGCTCAGACGGATCACCCCCATTATGAAAAATGTGACGACAAAATATCTGTGTGTAACAAGGTTTTGACTTTGACTATTTTTGATCTTTAACCAAATTATACAACCTTCATTTTCGAATTGCAAGATCGTGCCAATTACAAAATTTCTTCAATTTTATGTACGATATGACCGCTGACCTGCTTTATTTCTCTAACCTTCCCTCCCGTTGAAGACGATATGCAGACGATCCCTTTGGCTCCGTAGTCATTCGGCGCGATTCCAACCGACGGATACAAACCGCTTTGCCATAGATTCCGGAGACGCGTGTGATCCCTTCCGGTTTTGGAATCTTTCCTCCAAAATCCCCTTCCTCTTTTATGCGTCTGAATGTATCATTATAACTAGAACGACCGGTTGTTTGGGATTGTCACAAAAAACCTTCATTTTTTACACAAACATTTGAAAAAAAGGGGAAAAACAAGTATATATGATACAATAACATTTGGTCGAATCTTGTCGCATCACAATTTTGTCTCAGGATTTGTAAAGCTGAAAGGAAGCGATCACGGTATGGCAATCAACAAATACGAAGAAATCGCACAAGCGGCAATCAAGCTGTTTGAACAAAAAGGATATCACGCAACATCTGTGCAAGATATCGCCGATGAAGTCGGCCTGCAAAAAGGAAGTCTGTATCATTACATTTCCAGTAAAGAAGAATTGCTGATGAAGATCACCCAACAATCCATCAGCGGTTTCAATCGCCGCCTGGAAAAAATTATTGAAACCGAGGTATCCGCAAAAGACCGTTTGATTCTGGCAATTCAAAATCATATTGTGGGTGTCGCGGCAAATCTGCAGATGACTACCGTTCTTTTGCGAGAGGCATTCTCTTTGGAACCCGATCACCACCGGGTCATAAAAGCTGAAACGGACCGGTATTTGAATCTCTGGACGAAAATTATCGACGATGGCGTTAAATCAGGAGAGCTAAAACCCGGCAACAGCCGTCTGATCGCTCTCGCCATTCTCGGTAGTTGCAATTGGCTGCACCGTTGGTATCAAGAAGGGGGAAAAATGACCCCCGAAGAGATAGGAAATTATTTTGCCCATATTTTCTTGGAAGGAATTCGGAAGTAACGATACGTAGTCGTTGTCCTTTCCTAAGAGATGACGCGCCCCTGCTGGGCGTACTACCAGCA
>NZ_JBZCSF010000016.1:0-67228 GCF_058273125.1 Effusibacillus sp. SKA8
GAGCTATATTATCACGTTCATCTGAAGGTCTCAATCTCCCCGATGAAACAAACAAAAACAAAAACGCTAATTTCGACTGATTGCTCGATCTTTAATCCCAAGATCTCGATCACAATAAACTTTTCGCGCGGTCTTAAGCAAGTGCCCCGTACGCATCTCCCACCGCTTTTGCTGTACCGATAACGGAGATCGATGAAATCCAAAACTCAATTCCGCCAAACCAATTGAATAAAAAAAATGACTTGAGGAAGAATTAGCCTGTAAAAACTCTCAACAGGAGGTTGTGTTTATGGCTCTCATTCCTTACGAACCCTTTCGTTATTTGGAAAACATGAGACGCGAACTGGACCGCTTCTTCACAACGGGAATCCCCGCTCCATGGCACGTATTGGAGGGAAACTTCAGTGTTCCCCGCATCGATGTGTATGAAACCGAAAATGAGGTTGTAGCGACCTGTGATCTGCCCGGCCTGGAAAGAAAAGAGGATGTGGATATCGACATCGAAAACAACATCTTGACCATCAGCGGAACGGTGAACAAAGTCAACGAAGTCCGGGAACAGCAAATGTACAGACAGGAGCGGTTTACGGGACGCTTCCAACGATCCGTCACCCTGCCCTCCCGCGTCTCTTCCGAAGGCATTAAAGCAACTTATAAGAACGGCGTCCTCGAAGTGCACATGCCGAAAGTCAAAACTGCTGCGAAAAAGAGAATCGACGTGGAATTCCATTAGTCAAAAAATTGATACAATAATGAGTAAGCCTCCAAAACCACTTCTAAAGTGGAGATGGAGGCTTCGTTCGCTTATAAATTTTTAGTCAAAGCGGGACGCCAAAAATCAAAAAATGACTTATGGGACAGCCCCCTTTTGCAAATCCGGCTTATCGGTCCCGCATCAACGGAAACAGCAAAACATCCCGGATCGACGGCTGGTCGGTCAGCAACATAACAAGACGGTCAATGCCGATTCCCAATCCGCCGGTGGGAGGCATGCCGTACATCAACGCATTGATGAAGTCTTCATCCATTTCGTGTGCTTCGTCGTTGCCCGCTGCCTTTTCCTCCAACTGTTTTTCAAAACGCTGCCGCTGGTCGATCGGATCGTTCAGTTCGGTGAATGCGTTCGCGTGTTCACGGCCGACAATAAACAATTCGAACCGGTCGGTGAATCTCGGGTCGTCCGGGTTCTGTTTCGCCAGCGGCGAAATCTCCACCGGGTGTCCGTAGACGAAGGTGGGCTGAATCAATTTGTCTTCCACAAACTGCTCGAAGAATTCATTTAAAATATGCCCCACCGAATGGTGTTTTTCCACTTTCACCCCATGCTTGTCCGCCAGCCCGCGAGCCTCATCCAGCGTAAGCTGCCGGGAGAAGTCAACACCGGTGGCTTCTTTTACAAGATCCACCATTGACGCCCGGCGCCATTTCGGCGCCAGATCAATCTCCTGCCCTTGGTAAGCGATTTTCGTTGTGCCGAGAACTTCCTGCGCTATATGAGCAATGCAATTCTCCGTCAGATCCATAATGTCGTGAAAATCGGTATAGGCCCAATAAAGCTCCAGCATCGTAAATTCCGGATTGTGACGCGTCGATATCCCTTCATTCCGGTACACGCGTCCGATTTCATAAACCTTTTCCAAACCGCCAACGATCAATCTTTTGAGATGGAGTTCGATCGCAATCCGCATGTACAACTGCATGTCCAACGCGTTGTGATGGGTGATGAACGGCCGGGCCGCAGCTCCTCCGGCAATCGCGTGCATCGTCGGGGTCTCCACTTCCAAAAATCCCAAATCATCCAGGTACCGCCGCATGGATTGAATGATCCGGGAGCGCACGATAAACGTATTCCGCACCTCCGGGTTGACAATCAAATCAACGTATCGCTGCCGGTACCGCATTTCAATGTCGGTCAGCCCGTGGTATTTTTCCGGAAGCGGGTTCAACGCTTTGGTAAGTACGGTCAGCTCTTTCACTTTCACCGTGGGTTCGCCCATTTTCGTTTTAAAGACAGACCCTTTCACGCCGATGATGTCGCCCATTTCAAGCTGTTGAAAAACGGCGAACGCATGCTCTCCGACCGTGTCCAGGCGCACATAAATCTGGATCCGCCCCGTCATATCCTGTAGATTTGCAAAGGCAGCCTTGCCCTGTGGACGCAGCAGCATGATGCGTCCGGCCACCACTACATCAATCGTTTCTTGTTCAAGCTGCTCTTTTGTTTTATTCTTCGCATACGCCAAAATGTCAGCTGCTGTATGCGTCCGTTCAAACTTTTTGCCGAACGGATCCACACCGAGCTTGTACAATTCCGCAAGCTTTTGTCTGCGCACCCGGTGTACGTCGCTAAGTTCCATCAAGTTTTGTTCTGGCATCCTCTACTACCCCTTGTTTCCGTATGAATCACGCTTTTTTAATATCGAGTATTTCGTATTGAATAACGCCGGCCGGTACGTTGACATCGACAACCTCACCTATCGTTTTGCCCAAAAGGGCCTGACCGACCGGAGACTCGTTGGAAATTTTATTTTCAAGCGGATCCGATTCGGCCGAACCGACAATCGTATATTCAACGATATCGCCAAGCTCCAGGTCTTTCAGCTTAATCGTCGAGCCGATGCTGACAATATTGGTATTCACTTCGGAGTTGTTAATGATGCGGGCGTTCCGGAGCATTTTCTCCAATGTGAGAATTCGCCCCTCGATGAATGCCTGCTCGTTCTTCGCGTCTTCATACTCGGAGTTTTCCGAAATGTCTCCAAAGCTGATGGCGGTTTTAATCCGTTCCGCCACTTCCTTTCGCTTGACCGTTCTCAGATATTCAAGCTCTTCTTCCAATTTTTTCAGTCCGCCTGGCGTTAACAATACCTCTTTATCAGACACTGTGCGCCGCTCCTCACTTGTGAAATCCGCCTATAACCTTAAGAATAGGCAGAAAGCACTGCCATTTGACATGGCAGTGCTTTGGCTCTTCTTTTCGATGTTTCATTATATGGTAGAAAGTGCCGATTGTCAACGTTTTCAGGCTTCCGGCAAACTGCGCTGCAACACTTCAATGTGCGGTTCCATACCGAGCCGTTCGATCATTTCCCGATAATCGCTTGCCGAAAGCTCCTCCGGTTGCCGTCCCGCCAGCGCAACCAGCAAAGCTTCCATCACATTGGTGCCGAAACTGCGCCCTTCCAGATGCGGGGTTGTCGTGACAAGCACCCGCACGCCACGTTCTTTCAGCAGCAATTTGTCGGCGGCCGTCACTGTATTCGTCAACACGGTTTTTCCCGAAAGATCGACCGGCATATAGCGGCGAATAAAATGGAAATCTCCGGCGATTACATCCGCTTTCCGATAATATGCCGCAAATCTGCTCGTCACGCGATCCTGCTTCCCGCCAGTCGGATACAGATAACGAATCGGCAGTTTGGTGATTACCGGCGCCGCTATTTTTGCGATCCGTTCAAGAGCGGCAAGCGTTCGAATCGGTACGGGAATCCCCAAGCCAAACATCAAATCGCCAAACAACACGTCGCATCCGAGTCCGACCAGCGCTTCCGCCATCCCGAACCGGTCCACGGCGCTCACCAACAAAACCTTTTTCCCGCGCAGGTGCACATCGGGGTGATCGGCCAATTTTTCCACCACGTAGCGCTCCAGCGTGTTTTTTAAACCGCTTCCGTCCAGAATGGGAGTTTTGACCGCCTCTCGCGCGATCATCTCCGCTTCCCGGAATGCAAACCGTTTTTGATTGACATAAATATACCTGTCGATGCCCCCCATTCCAAAAGCGTCCACCGAACCGTCCAGTTCCCGGATCAGTTCGATCAGACGCCTGCGGTCCCCGTCCGTGCCGATGCGCTCAATTTGCACATGCTCACCCAAAAATGAGGTCCGCACGGAATGGTTGCGCCTGGATGATCCGAGACTCACGCTGACCACACGTTTCATACCTGTCGACTCCCGCCAGAAAAATAAAGGATCCCATTTTCCTCCAGTATGCGCGATTTTTAAACGATTATACAAAAAAGGCCCAACCTGTCTTAGCAGGTTGAACCTAGTTTTGCCCAAAAAATCAGACCAAAGCCAACTCTCGTTGTTTGAGATACTCCAGGTAATCAAGCAGCACTTTCCGCATTCCGTCGCGCGTTTCCTGTTCGTTGAGGATACTTCGCAATTCGGCGGAATTGTGCAGTCCCTTCATGTACCACGAAGCATGTTTGCGCATCTCTTTTATCGCGATCACTTCACCTTTGTGCTCGACCAGCAGGTCCATGTGACGCAAGCAGACCCGGATTCTTTCTTCCGCGGAAGGCGGCGGCAGCTCCTCGCCCGTCTTGAGATAATGGACGACTTGTTGAAAAATCCACGGATTGCCGTGGGCGCCCCGTCCGATCATGACCGCGTCGCAACCGGTGGTTTCAAGCATTTTTTTTGCCAACTGCGGCGTCGTCACATCGCCGTTCCCGATCACCGGAATCGAGACGGCTTCCTTCACCTTGCGGATAATGTCCCAATCAGCCCGGCCCGTATACATTTGTTTCGCGGTTCGTCCGTGAACCGCCACCGCTTTCGCGCCGGCCTGTTCCGCCGCCTTGGCGACCTCCACCGCGTTGATGTTGTTGTCGTCCCAACCTTTGCGGAATTTGACCGTTACGGGCAAATCCACCGTTTTGACCACCGCCTCAATAATCCGGCCCGCCACCTCGGGGTCGCGGGCGAGTGCGGCGCCCGAACCGTTCTTGTGAATCTTTGTCGCCGGACAGCCCATGTTGATATCGATCAGATCCGGTGTGTGCTCTTGCCGCATCACGAGTTCCGCCGCTCTGACCATCGACTCCAGATCGCGTCCGACAAGCTGCAGCGACACCGGATGCTCCTCCGGTAAGATCCCCAGCTTCAGGCGGGTCTTCTCGTTGCCGTGCACGATGGCCTTGTCGGACACCATCTCCGCACAGACGAGACCTGCTCCCATTTCCTTCGCCAATTTCCGGAAAGGCGGGTTGCAGACGCCCGCCATCGGTGCCAGCACTACGTTGTTTTCCATCTGTACGTTCCCAATTTTGAACGTCATACGTCCCACCTCCCATTGTCCATTAAAGAAAACACAGGCATTGCCGCCTGTGTCGGAATTACGATTCATTTCCCCGCAATTCGTTCTCGGTCACCCCGAGAATTCTCGAAATCTTTGCCAGCACTTCTTTGGAGGGCTCACGGGTTCCCCGTTCGATGCCGCCGACAATGGCAATTGAGATGCCGAGCAGGTCAGCCAATTCCTGCTGTGTCAAATTTTTCAATTTTCGATAGGCACGCAATCGCTTGCCGAGGGCTTCTCCCATCGCCGCACACCTCCCTGACCGGCAACTTGTTCCGCCATCTTCGAAACGGTCAGCCCCAAAACGGGATGCACAAAATCAGGCGCCAAATCCCGCAGGGGCAAAAGGACAAACGCCCGTTCTTGCATCCGGGGATGCGGGATGATCAAATCCGGGTCATTCGTTACTAGTTTATCATAAAAAAGGATGTCGAGATCAAGTGTCCTGGGCCCCCACTTTTCCACTCGCACGCGGCCGAGTTCTTGTTCAATCTTTAAAATCTCGGCCAATAAAGCGGCCGGCGGCAATCCGGTCCGGACGCGGATCACCATATTGAGAAAATCCGGTTGGTCGACATATCCGACGGCTTTGGTTTCATAGACAGGAGACTGCTCCACCACTTCAATGCCTTTCCGCCGGAGCGAATCAATCGCCTCCGAGAGATAGCGTTCGCGATCCCCAAGATTTGAACCCAACACCAAAAACGCTTCATGCAATTGTCTCCCGGCATTTTTTTCGTCCACGATCGGATCCACCTTCTCCCTACCGCTCTCGCCCTCGTTCAATCTCGATTGACGCCCCCGCGACAATCCCTTCAATCGGCGGCGTGACTTTCGTCACCTTCACCCTCACCGAACGGACTCCCGCAAATTTTTCCAACACACGCGAGGCAATCGTCTCGGCGACCGCTTCAATCAGTCTGTATCGCTCAAGTTGGGCCGTTTGTTTCACAACGTCATAGATCTCGACATAATTCAAGGTGTCCTGCAAGTCGTCCGTTTGTCCGGCGCGGCTCAAATCGGCGGTCAATTCCAGATCGATTACAAACCTTTGACCCAGTTTCGCCTCTTCTTCGAACACGCCGTGATAGGCGTAAAATTCCATTCCGTGCAGACCGATTTTGTCCATATGACCACCCTTGGGTAATCTCTTGTCCGTCTAGCGTACCAGAGCATCCGTCATCCGGGCAACCCTTTTCATTTGTTTCACGTCATGCACCCGGACAATGTCGACTCCCTGCGCGATCCCCAACGCTACAGTGGCGGCCGTTCCCTCGACCCGCTCGTCGACCGGCAGTCCCAACGTGTTGCCGATTACCGATTTTCGCGAGGTTCCCAAGAGCACCGGATACCCGAGTCCGCAAAAATCGGCCAGATGCCGCAGCACCAGCAGATTGTCTTCATACGTCTTGCCAAACCCGATACCCGGGTCAAGGATAATGTTGTCGTCTTTTACGCCGGCCGCCAGCGCCAGTTCGACGCATTCCCGCGTCTCCCGTATGACGCCGTCCATAACATCCGAGGCGAACGGCTCGTGCCGGTTGTGCATCAAGATGACGGGGACATGAAGTTCCGCACACGTCCGGGCCATATCCGGATCCTTTTTGAATCCCCACACATCGTTGACGATGTGAGCGCCCGCTTGCACTGCCGCCTTCGCCACAACCGCCTTGTACGTGTCGACTGAAATCGGAACCCGTACCTGCTTTGCCAGACGTTCGATCACCGGGATCACCCGGCGCAGTTCCTCTTCCGCAGCAACAGGCACGTGTCCGGGACGCGTCGATTCCCCGCCGATATCCAGGATATCCGCACCGTCATCTACCAATTGCTGCCCGTGCCGCACCGCTTGCTCCACATCGAAGAAGCGGCCACCATCCGAAAAAGAATCGGGAGTGACGTTCACGATGCCCATAATCAAAGTCCGCTTGCCGATCGGCAACTCATAAGGGCCGCAGCGGATGATCCGCTCTGCTTTTTTCCGGCAGGCCCGCGCCAGCACTTCTTCCAATTCGCCCGCAAGGCGTTTCAACCCAAACGGCTGTGTTTTCAGCTTCGGAATCAGAATCTCAAACTGCCGGACGGTGGCCATCAACACCAGCGAGGAGCGCTCAATCGACAAAGCCGCAACATCCCTGTGGACGGCCGCGTCACCCCCGACCGCCAGCAATTCCTGTTTCAGGATGTTGGCCGCCTTCAACCCCACATTGTCAACGCGGATTGCCAGCATCAGCCCTTTTTTTGCCATGATGCTGTTGCCGGTCTCGGTGGAACCGACCCGCCGCAGTTCTTCCAGCAAATGATCCTCCGACCGGATATGGATCAGGTAAGGATGAAACTCCATGTCGCAACCCCTTTCTCGATTTCACCGTCTCCGGGCAGCACACTCTCCCTGTCGGGCTTTTGCGTATTCTTCCATCAGCCTGCGGGTCACGGGGCCGGGAGACACGGGAAATTCGCGGCCTTCCACCGAACGGATCGGGACGATTTCAGTTAAGGAATTGGTCGTGAACCCTTCCGTAAAACCGGCCAGGCGTTCGATGCCAAACCTCGTTTCTTCCACCGCGATTCCTAGCCTACGGGCCAGTTGGATAACAAAAGCCCGCGTGACTCCGGGGAGTATACCGGTGGCTAAGCATGGTGTCAGAAGCCTGCCTCCCTCCGCAAAAAACAGGTTCGACACGGTCCCTTCAGCAATCGTATCATCACCACCCAACATAATGCCCTCCGCATAACCGCGATCCGCCGCTTCCCAGGCGCCGATGAGCGAATTCAAATAATTCAGCGACTTCACCCTTAACCCCGTTTCTGGCGTATTGCGGCGCGTTTCAAGGATGCAGAGGTCGCGTCCGCGTTGATACGCTTCCGCTGGCGGAAGCGCAAGCTCATTCGCAAAAATCAGCAAGGTCGGAGACCCAAACTCCCCCCGTATCCCCATCGGTCCGGGACCTCGCGCTACGGTAATCCGCACATAAGCGTCCGCAAGCCGATTTTCGCGAAGAAGCAATGAAATCGCCTGTTCCGTATCCTCATCCGTCCAGCTTAACGGAATCCGCATAAGCGACGCCGACTGGCGCAATCGTTCCAAATGTTCCCGCAGCAAAAAGACCCGTCCGCCGTAAGCGCGCATCGTTTCAAAAACGCCGTGACCGTATAAGAAACCATGGTCAAATACGGAAATATGAGCATCTTGCGGCGGCAAAACGCGTCCGTTCAACCAGACTTTCAATATGGAATCGGTCATGCGCAAACACCCTCTTGCCGCAAGAAATTCCGAAGCAGCGTCTTGCCGTGTTCGGTCAAAATCGCTTCCGGATGAAACTGCACGCCTTCCACGGGATATTGGCGGTGCCGGACCGCCATGATTTCGCCGGCGGCCGTCCATGCGGATATTTCCAAACAGGGGGGCAAACTCCCCCGCTCCACCACCAGTGAATGATAACGGGTTACCCGGAAAGGGCTTGGGATCCCGGAAAAAATCGTTCCGCCGTCATGTTCAACCAGAGAAGTCTTGCCGTGCATGGGATTTTGCGAGCGCACCACGGTCCCGCCAAACGCCTGCGCAATTGCCTGATGCCCCAAACAAACGCCGAGAATCGGGATTTTGCCGGCAAAATAACGGATCGCTTCCAGTGAGATCCCCGCTTCGTTGGGGGTACACGGCCCCGGTGATATGACGATCCGGTCGGGGGCCATGTCGCAAATGTCCTCGATGGTCAGGCAGTCATTGCGCCTTACCACCAAATCTTCGCCCAATTCTCCAAGATACTGCACCAGATTGTAGGTAAACGAATCATAGTTGTCGATCATCAGAATCATGACGGCACCCCCGCCTGACGATGCGCCCTTTCAAACGCCTGCCAGAGAGCTTCCGCTTTTCGCAGGGATTCGCAGTATTCCCGTTCGGGCACCGAATCAATGACCACACCGGCCCCCGCTTGCACATACGCCCTGCCGTTTTGGATCACCATGGTTCTGATTGCAATATTGAGTTCCATATCGCCGGTAAACGACCACCAACCGAAAGAACCGGTATAGATTCCACGCCGAACCGGTTCCAATTCCTCAATGATCTCCATGGACCGGATCTTGGGAGCGCCGGTAATCGTTCCACCCGGAAAAACGGCCGCCAGCAGATCGGTCGCATCCAGCCCTTTGCGCAACCTTCCGTTGACATGCGAAACAATATGCATCACATGGGAGTATTCCTCGATTGTCATGAATTCGTCCACGCTGACGCTGCCGTATTCGCAAACACGCCCCAAATCGTTGCGTTCCAAGTCGACCAGCATGATGTGCTCCGCCCGTTCCTTCTCGTTCTCGATCAATTCTTTGAGCATGCGCAGATCATCGTCGCGGTCTCCGCTTCGCTTCCTGGTTCCGGCGATCGGCCGCGTCTCCGCCAAATTCCCGCGCAGCCGGACCAGCAGTTCCGGAGAACAGCTTACAATGGACAGTTCCGGAAACTCCAGCAGCCCCATGTAAGGGGAAGGATTGATTTGACGCAGTTCCTCGTATACCGCTTGCGGCGGCACCCGGATCGGGCGCGATTCCCGCAGGGACAGGTTAACTTGAAACACATCCCCCGCACGGATGTATTCTTTTATTTTTTCGACAGCAGACTCGAATTCTTCTTTTGAAAGCGAAAATGATCGCTCATGAACCGCGGAAGTTGACAATCTGAAATCTTGGCGGTTTGCCGCAGGTTCCGTGGAATGTTCGGTCTGTCGCCGTGTTTGGGACGTTCCCGTTGGGTCCGGTGGTATTTCCGTCAGCCACTGTTGCATAATTTTTAATTGATTGACCGCTTGTTCGTACTCATGGTCTTGGGATACGGTCGTCGCCAGATACAGCTCTTCCGTCAGGTGGTCCAGCACAATCAGCCAAGAAGGCTCCATCAGGTACAAGTCCGGAGTCAGCAGGTCGTCCCCGGCAATCTCGGGCAAGCGCTCAATCGTCCTGCTCAGGTCGTAGGAGACAAAACCGACCATCCCGCAAAGAAACGGCGGGAGTTCCTCCCCCAGTTCTTCACTGCGTGGCGCTCGCCGCTCCGCCAGCCATTTTCGCAAAAACTGCAGCGGCATTCCCCTGCTTCCATCGTTTGTCGCACCGTTTTTCATCCGAAAAACAGCCTTCGGTTCACCGCCGATAAAACTGTACCGGCCCACCTTTCCGCTCTCCAACAAGAAACGGTAAGTGCCGGCAGGCGTCCGCCGGTAGAGATCCCAAGGTGAAAAGATGGTATTTTTTAATTTGATCCCAAGAGGAACGCGTGCGTACCGCCGCAAAAGACGCTCAACCTCTTGACGTTGCGGTTTGATTGCACTTTCCAAGCCGTTTCCCCATTTCCCGCTCTAAAAGCGCAGTTGTATCGTACTTTAAAGAGAATCCCCTATTTTATCATAAAGAAAAAAGCCCGTGAAAGCCACGGGCCATTTTTCGCCGTCAATTACTCGAACTGGAACAACGCGGTGGACAGATAACGCTCGCCTGTGGACGGAGCGACGGTGACCACTTTCTTGCCGGCTCCCAATTTCTTCGCTACCTGCAGTGCCGCATAGATGTTTGCGCCAGAAGAAATTCCCACCAAAATTCCTTCTTCTTTCGCGACTTTGCGTGCATATTCGAATGCGACTTCGTTGTCGACGGTAATCACTTCGTCAATCACGCCACGGTTCAAAATCTCCGGCACGAAGCCCGCACCGATTCCCTGAATCTTGTGCGGCCCGGGTTGACCTCCGGACAACACGGGAGAAGCGGACGGTTCAACCGCAACCACATGCACGTGGGAACCGATTTCCTTTTTCAGAACTTCTCCTACGCCGGTAATCGTTCCGCCCGTGCCAACACCCGCCACGAACGCATCGACTTGGCCGTCCATTGCCTCGAGAATCTCGCAAGCGGTGGTCTCCCGGTGAATCTTCGGATTGGCCGGGTTCTTGAACTGCTGCGGGATGAAGTAATTCGGATTCTCAGCCTTGATTTCCTCCGCCTTCGCGATTGCCCCTTTCATCCCCTGCGCACCCGGGGTAAGCACCAGCTCCGCGCCATAAGCCCGCAGCAAGTTGCGGCGCTCAAGCGACATCGTGTCAGGCATGACGAGGATCGCGCGATACCCTTTTGCCGCGGCCATCATTGCAAGGCCGATCCCGGTGTTGCCGGATGTCGGTTCGAGGATCGTATCCCCGGGTTTGAGAATTCCTTCTTTTTCCGCTTCTTCAATCATCGAGAGAGCGATCCGGTCCTTCACGGAGCCTCCGGGATTGAAGGATTCCAGTTTCAGATAAATTTCCGCGTCGTCAGGACCTGCAACTTTGTTTAATTTCACAATCGGCGTGCGACCGATCAACTCGGCGATCGAGTTAAAAACTTTCACCCTGTTAGCCCCCTTTTGTAATTTCCGAGTAAACTTCCTGGTTTAATGTATATTCTACTACTTTTGTTGCGTCCGGTCAATGAGCGCTTCCAATTCTTGTCCGGTGAAGTAATATTTTTCTTTGCAAAACGAACAAACCAGCTCCGCGCCTTGGTTCTCCTGTACCATATTCCTCAATTCATCGGCCCCAAGCGACACCAAAATATCCCACAAGCGCTCCCGGTTGCAAGTGCACCGGAAAACGACCGGAATCCGCTCGTGGATTTTCACCTCTCCGGGGATCAAACGGGTCAGGATCTCCTCCGGAGTGATGCCATCCGACAATAACGAAGTAACTCCCGGAATTTGCGACAGTTTTTCTTCAATATAAGCAATGTCGTCATCGGAGGTGCCGGGAAGCACCTGCAAGAGGAAGCCACCCGCCACCTTGACGGAATGATCCCTGTCGACCAGCACACCTACCCCCACAACCGACGGGGTTTGTTCGCTTTGTGTAAAGTAATAAGCGAAGTCTTCGCCCAATTCGCCGGAAATCAATTCCACCGAGCCGCTGTAAGGTTCTTTCAGTCCCATATCTTTTGTCACGTACAAAAATCCGTCCGTCCCGACCGCACCGCCCACATCCAGCTTGCCGGCCGCATTGAGCGGCAAATCGACTTGCGGATTGGTGGCGTAAGCGCGAACTTCCCCTTTCGCATTCGCATCAACGACAATCTGCCCGATCGGGCCTTTTCCGTTAATTCGTATCGTCAATCGGTCATCCCCTTTTAACATAACCCCCATAATAGCCCCGATTGTCGCGGCCCGACCGAGTGCCGCCGTCGCAACCGGAGTGGTTTGATGGCGGCTGCGAAGTTCCGCGACCAATTCTGTCGTTATCGTGCCAAACGCCCGCAGATTTCCGCCCAATGCGGTGGCTCTGACAATATAATCGCCCATTGCCCGTCCCCCTGACTCACTCGTCCTCTTATTCCAATTATGTTAGCACGTTCTCTCCTTCGGAAAAAGTATGCGCTTTTCCGGGCAAAAAAAAAGAGCCCGCGAAGGGCCCAAAGGAAGGAAGGTGTGAGAAGGTCAAACCAAGCGTTACGATTCTCAACGACAGTATAATTGAGAGAGATTATCATTGTCAATTATTTTTGCGACATTATTTTTTCTGCCTTTTCTGTGCTGTCGCAGTAAATTCGTCGGATTTGAAAACATTTCGTTTGTTATACTTGAATGGAAGGGGGTGCCGGGATGGACAATCGCAGAATCCTGCATGTCGATATGGACGCTTTTTTTGCGGCTGTCGAACAGCGGGACAATCCCGCTCTTCGCGGAAAACCGGTAATCGTCGGGGGGGCCGCCGACTCGAGAGGCGTCGTGTCGACCGCTTCCTATGAAGCACGCCGCTATGGAATTCACTCGGCGATGCCGATGAAAGAGGCAAAACGCCGCTGCCCGCACGGCATTTTCCTGCCCGTGAACGGAGCCAAATACCGGGCGGCCTCCCGTCAAATTTTTGCCATTTTTCGCCGTTACACCCCGCTTGTGGAAGGGCTTTCCCTCGACGAGGCGTTTCTTGACCTGACCGGTTGCGAGAAGTTGTTCGGCCCTGCCGAAGAGATCGCGCGGAAAATCAAATCGGAGATTCGCAATGAAGTGGGACTCACCGCTTCTGTCGGGCTCTCTTACTGCAAATTTCTTGCCAAAATGGCGTCCGATCTGGAGAAACCCGACGGGTTGACGGTCATCGAACCGCAGGATCTCCCCATCCTTATTCATCCACTGCCGATTGCCAAGCTTTGGGGCGTGGGAAAAAAAGCGGCTCTCCAACTCGAGCGGCTCGGCATTCGGACAATCGGCGACGCGGCCCGTATGGATCTTCACTCAGTGCGCCGTCACATCGGCAGTTTGGCCGATCATGTTGCCATGTTGGCGCATGGGATCGATCCCCGGCCCGTTGAGCCTTATCATGACCGAAAATCAATCGGGCAGGAAGTGACTTTTGCGGAAGACGTGAGTGACATCGAGTTCTTGCACACCACTTTGCTGGCGCAGTCGGAAACGGTTGCCCGCGAGTTGCGCCGGCGTCAATTGGAAGCTAAAACGATCACTCTCAAATTGCGGTACCCGTCTTTTCGCACCATCACTAGAAGTCACACATTGACCGAACCCACCCAACTGGATGGGGTTCTCTATGAGACGGCCCGCGTGCTCTTGGCCAAGTGCGAATTGAAACCGCGCCAAAAAATCAGGCTGATCGGTATTGCCGCAAGTGGATTGGTTCCCGTAAGGAGTTACCGGCAAATCACCTTGTTTGACCAACCGCACGAAAAATCGCATAAACTGATGCAAGCCATCGATTCGATCAGGGACAAATTCGGAGAACGGGCGCTCACCAGAGCCCGATTGATAAAGAGGAACAGGCAGGACCATAACCGGTTATGAAAGCAAAAACGAACTATCGATTTTTTTCCCAAATCATGCGCAAACCCTTCAGTGTCAAAAACGGGTCGACCTCTTCAATCGTATAGGAATCGCCCGCAATCAACTTGGCGAATCCGCCGGTGGCAATCACTTTAAACGGCAGTCCCATTTCCTGTTTGATGCGGTTGACAATCCCGTCCACCTGGCCGATAAATCCGTAGTAAACACCCGATTGTATGTTGCTCACCGTATTTCGCCCGACCACGGATGGCGGGCGGACCAGCTCGATTCGGGGAAGTTTGGCCGCCCGTTGAAACAGAGCGTCAGTCGAGATCCCAATCCCCGGCGCAATCGGCCCCCCCAAATACTGCCCTTTTTCATTCAAAACGCAAAATGTGGTGGCAGTACCAAAATCGACTATAATCAAAGGCGGTCCGTAAATCTCAAGCGCCGCCACCGCGTTGACAATTCGGTCGGCTCCCACTTCTCTCGGATTTTCCATGTGAATGTTCAGACCGGTTTTGATTCCGGGGCCGACCACCAGAGGTTTGATTCCAAAATATTTGTCGCACATCCGTTCAAGCGCAAACATCAGGGGCGGCACGACGGAGGAAATCACGATCGCGTCGATGTGCTGAAACCGGATTCCCTTATCTTGAAACAAATTTTTTACGATAATGCCCAGCTCGTCTTCCGTTCGTTCGCGGACCGTGGCAATCCGCCAATGATGAAACAACGCGTTCCCATCGTAAACCCCCAAAACGATGTTCGTATTTCCCACATCAATTACGAAAATCAACTGAACTCCCCCCCTGCTCCCGGCCAGTCTGAAACGCTTATTCCCCCGTCAGCAACTCGAGTGAAATATCGAGGTTGCGAACCGCCGAAGTGATTGCGTCAATCGTGATGTAATCAACGCCCGTCTTTGCGATGTCGACGATCGTCTCCTCGGTAACGTCCCCCGAAGCCTCGGTGATGGCGCGGCCCGCGATCCTGTCGACCGCTTCCCGCATGGTCTCGGTGCTCATGTTTCCCAGCAGGATAATATCCGCTTTGACTTCAAGCGCTTCTTCGATCTGTTCCAACGAATCCACTTCCACCTCCACTTTGGTGGTATGCGGAATATGATGCCGTGCGGCCATGATCGCTTGCTTGATTCCTCCCGCGATCCGGATGTGGTTGTTTTTGATCACAACCGCGTCGTACAAGCCAAACCGGTGATTCCGTCCGCCGCCGACCGTAACCGCGTATTTCTCCATCAGACGCAGACCGGGAGTCGTTTTGCGGGTATCCACGATCTTTGCGTTGTAATAGCGAACAAGTTCCACAAACCTGGCAGTCCGGGTTGCAATGCCGGAGAGTCTTTGAACAAAGTTGAGCGCAACCCGCTCACCCGTCAGAATCGAACGGGCCGACCCTGCAATTTCAAGGATGGCTTGTCCCGCCGCAACGGCGTCCCCGTCTTTGGCGCGGGCCGTCAGCTGCAAATCAGGATCCAACGCTTTGAACACCAGTTGCGCCACCGGGAGCCCCGCCAGAATTCCCGGTTCGTTCATGACAAGAATCCCCTTGGCTTTTTGCCCTTGCGGTACGATACTGTTCGTCGTAATGTCCCCAAACCCGATATCTTCTTCCAATGCCCGTAAAATGAAAGGTTCAACCGCTCGATGATCCATCTTCATATTCATGGCACCTCTTGCCCGGGGAATTTTCCCCTGATTGGTTTCAGAAAAGCACCCGGAACCCCCGGGTGCTTTTTTCGCTTCGGCAAAAATCCTATTCCAACTCGTTTTGGTCTTCCTGTTCGGGCTGACTGCCATTCGCTTGTTTGCCGTTTGGCGACATCAACCGGCCATGTTCCATCAATTCATGAATTTGCGCCTTATCAAGCGTTTCTCTCTCCAGCAGCGTTTGTGCCAGCAACTCCAACTTGTCGCGGTGTTCGGTAAGAACCTGCTCGGTCCGCTTGTAACAAAGGTCCATCAACTCGCGCATTTCCTTATCGATCTCGTACGCGATCGCATCGCTGTAGTTCTGTTCGGTAGCGATGTCGCGACCCAGAAACACCTGACCTTGCCGATGTCCGAACTGCAGCGGACCGAGTTTCTCGCTCATGCCGAACTCGGTGATCATTCGCCGGATGATACCGGTTGCCCGCTCCAAGTCGTTGTGGGCGCCGGTCGAGATCTCGCCCAGCACCAGTTGCTCCGCCACGCGGCCGCCAAGCAAACCGGAAACTTTATCGAGCATTTCGCCTTTGGTTGCAAACCAACGGTCTTCTTTCGGCAGCATCACCGTGTAACCGCCCGCCATGCCCCGCGGAATGATCGTGACTTTGTGAACCTCGTCGGCACCTTCGAGAAAATAGCCGACAACCGCGTGTCCCGCTTCGTGATAGGCCACCAACCGGCGTTCTTTCTCGGATATTACGCGTGACCTCTTCTCTGGACCGGCAATCACACGGTCGATTGCCTCGTCGATTTCAGGCATTTCGATTTCTTTCTTATTGCGCCTTGCGGCCAACAAGGCCGCTTCATTCAACAAGTTTTCAAGATCCGCGCCGGTGAATCCGGGAGTCATCTTCGCGATGCCGTCCAGATTGACATCCGCCGCCAAAGGCTTGTTTCTGGCGTGTACTTTCAGGATTTCCTGACGGCCTTTCACATCCGGGCGGTCAACCGTAATCTGCCGGTCGAAACGGCCCGGACGCAGCAATGCGGGATCCAGAATGTCCGGACGGTTCGTCGCGGCAATGATGATAATCCCTTCGTTCGCGCCAAATCCGTCCATTTCAACGAGCAATTGGTTCAACGTTTGCTCCCGTTCATCGTGGCCGCCGCCGAGACCGGCTCCGCGGTGGCGTCCCACAGCGTCAATTTCGTCAATAAATATGATACAGGGCGCATTTTTCTTCGCTTGTTCGAACAAGTCACGCACGCGGGACGCACCGACACCGACAAACATCTCCACAAAGTCGGAACCGGAGATCGAGAAAAACGGGACACCCGCTTCCCCGGCAACCGCCCGCGCAAGAAGGGTCTTACCGGTGCCCGGAGGCCCGACAAGCAGGACACCCTTCGGGATCCGCGCCCCCAAAGCGGCAAACTTCCTCGGGTCTTTCAGGAATTCGACGACTTCCACCAATTCGTTTTTCTCTTCGTCCGCACCGGCCACATCGTTAAATGTAACCTTTTTTTTGTCCTCGGTATACAATTTGGCACGGCTTTTGCCGAAATTCATCACCTTGGAACCGCCGCCCTGGGCCTGGTTCAAGAAGAAGAAAAAGAGGATAAACATGATAATAAACGGCAAAATGCCGGTGAAAACCGTAATCCACACCGAATCGCGCGGCGGTTCGTTGATTTTCACATCCGCCTTGGTGGTCAGCAGTTCCTGTGAAAACACTTCGCTGATAATCGCACGCGAGGTGATCTTTTGACCGTCATACAACGTCACGTTCAGCCGCAACGTAAGACCGTCAGGAGTGACCTCAACGGCTTTCACGTTGCCGGCACGCATTTGCTCGACAACATAATTGAACGGTTTGTCGACCGTTTCTTTGTTTCCCCCGGTAACAAATGTTGCAATCCCTACAATGATCAGAAAAATCATCAAATAAAATCCGAGATTCCGGAAAATTCTGTTCATCTCCTACCTCCTCCCGGTCACGACGCGGAAAGTTGAGCCGACGACCTTCATCATTGTCAACTGTACACTTCAGGTTTTAGGATTCCGACATAGGGCAAATTCCGGTATTTCTCCGCATAATCGAGACCGTAGCCGACTATGAACTCATCCGGGACTTCAAATCCCAAATAATCGGGCTGGATCTCAACCTTGCGTCCGCCGGGCTTGTCAAACAGGGCGATAATCCGTACCGACGCGGCATTTCGCCGCAGCAGGGAATCCCTTAAGTAAGACAGTGTCAACCCCGTATCGACAATATCTTCGACGATCAATACATGCCGCCCTTCCAAGGCGGTCTCCAAATCCTTCAGAATCCGTACGACACCCGAAGATTCCGTCGATATTCCGTAGCTCGATATCGCCATAAAATCCATTTCAAGCGGAATGTCAATCCTTTTCACCAAGTCCGCCATGAAAAGAACGGCGCCCTTCAGAACACAAACCGCCAACGGATTTTTACCCGCATAATCCCGTGCAATTTGCGCTCCCAGTTCCGCAATCCGGCCCTGAATCTGTTCTTCGGTGAACAGGATTTCTTTCAAATCATCGTGCATTCTTGTTGGACCTCCTGTGGCGTTTCATGTCACCGGTGAACTTTGCATATTCACTCTAACACGCAGGGTTTGCCGAGTTTGCGGATGGACAATCGCCACATTGCCACGGCGGACTCCGGTCACCCAGACAATTTCGTCCCCGAGCGTCCACAACGGCCATGAATCCCTCTGTTCCCTTGGTACACGCGCTTCCATGAAAACTTCTTTGATTTTTTTTGTGCCCGCCATCCCAAAAGGGCGCATGGTGTCTCCGCAACGCCGGGTCCGTATCTGAAAAATCCGCCCCCGTACGGCTTCGTAATCAAAAACAGCCTCCCACGGATCGGCAGGAAGCACGGCTCCTTCCAACAATTCAAACGACCCCCGCAAATTCAATTCGGGAACTTCAAAAAACTGAAACTTGCCATGTGATTCCTGAAACCATTGTGGAACCGGCAGCGTTGCTTGGAGCGTGTCCGCCGGGACGGCCAATTCCGGTTGCTTACCGATATGTAACAATTCGTATTGCCGCCAAGCCCGGATTCCCCCTGGCAGGCAAATCCGGGCCGAGGGCATGGAGTGGCCCGCCAATTTCAAAACCTGTTCAATATGCTTGGCTTCCCACTCTTTGGTATGTCCGCACAGATAATATAATATTAGTGTAATTACTCGACGTTGTAAAGCAAGCGGCGCATCCAGGACAAGGCCGACTTTGAGGGTCACGACCCGACCGGATTTTTCGGTAACGGCTTGTTCCAGCAACCGCGCCGTCTGTTCGGCCAGGTACTCGTCTTCTGCCGACGCAAGTTTTCCCAACTGCACCAGCGCTTTTTTCACATTTTTATTGTATTCGGATTGGAGCAGCGGCAACAGCTGTAATCGTATCTTATTACGGAAATAATCGGTTGATGCATTGGACGAATCGGTTCGGTACCGAATTTGCGCTTTCGCGCAATATTCCTCGATTTCGTCGCGCCAGACACCGAGCAAAGGACGTACAATTTCCAGTTCACCAAGCGGTCTTCGCAAAGGGATGCCTGCCAAACCGGATACGGAGGTTCCACGCAGAATTCGCATCAAAACGGTTTCCGCCTGGTCATCCGCATGGTGTGCCAGCGCCAATTTGGCGGTTCCAATGGTCCGTGCGACCGCCTGAAAAAATTCGTACCGCAAATCCCTGGCCGCCACCTGGATGGAAACCTTTTTTTGCCTGGCAAAGCTTTTGACGTCCGGCTGCCCCAAATGGAACGGAACCCGCAGTTCGCCGCAAAGCTGTCTGACGAATTCGGCGTCCGTCCGAGACTCCCCCCCGCGCAGCCCGTGCTCCACATGCGCAACATGCAGCTCCCAGCCTTGTTCGCCGCTCAATTCATGAAGGACCGACAGCAAAGCCACCGAATCCGCGCCACCCGAAACCCCCACCAGAATTCGTTCCCCTTTTTCAAAGAGACGTCCTTCTTTAATCGTCTGTCTCACTTTGTGCAGCACGCCGCTTCCTCCTGTCCATCCGAACCAAAGCGCCCGCCAATCCGGCCCTGCGGCGACAGCTCCCGACATAAAGAAAACCTGGCATCCGCCAAGTCCTTGCCGCAGGTGAATGCCTTCGTTGCACTTGTAAACCGGTAGATTCATATTTCCTATTTTACCATAAGCAAACGCAAAATCACCGACATAAAAAGAACCGCCGACGCGACCACCGTCCAGTGGCTCCAATCCCAGTCCCGGGAGAGGCACCGCTCAACTGTTCGATAAAATCGGCCGGCCCGCTCGCGAAAATTTTTCGTTTTGTCCGGAGTATGTACCGGAATGCGCAGGTTCGTGACGGCACGGTGCATTTCAAACGCATTCCGAAAGCCTCCCTGCCAGGCTTTTTCCAGCAGGGGCAGCCAGCCGCGGGTCGACGGTTTTTGCGATAACAGATGCCGGATCCTCGCGTATCCTTGTCTTCCGGCGGCAATTTTTCGCGTATCCGGCAAGAGCAGTTGAACGATCAGCATCGCCAAGGCAAACAGGTCATAGCCGCTGTCGGCCCGGCGGGAACCCCCGTGCCAGTACGCGCGATCGTACCATTCCGTAAACTGCCGAATCCCTTCCCCGAACCGGGTGGCACCGCCGAAATCGACCGGACGGACCTGTCCGGTCATTGGATCTACCAGCACATTCTCCGCTTTCAGATCGCCAAACGCATACCCGGCGTCATGCAACTGCTGCAGGAACTCCAACAACTGCAGCGCGATGCGGCGCACCGCTGCTCCCCCTTTTTCCTGCACATACCGGCTGGCCGGAATCCCCGCGATATACTCCATCGCGTAGAAAAAAACGGTCTGTCCGTTTTCCGCCATCGCATCGTCCAAATCTGAAACAAAAGGCCCGAGGGGCCCCCGGACCGAATTGGCGGTGTTCTGTCGAATTTGCCGTTGAAGCTGTTGAAGAAGCCGGTATTCAAGCGCGATTCCGGTCGGATCGGACGAGATTTTCAACGCGTACTTCCGCCCGTTTTCCGCAGCGAGATACACCTTGCCGTTGGCGCCGGCACCCAGCGGGCGGATGATTTGATACAAACGTCCGTTCCAGCGCCCTTTTACAATTTGGCCAACCTGCGGGGACGTTCCCGGATCATACGACGTAGCTGCGAACGTCGCCATTGAAGGTCTCCTTCCCGCCGGCCAGCAAGTCAATGGCCTGCAGCAGCGCAGGCCCCGTCGGCGTGCCGCCCGCTGCGGACAACTCGCCGCTTAAAGCCGTAAGACCCGGTTTTTCGCAAAAGTGCGATACAAGCTCCGTTACTTTTCCGGCAGCCGGATAGGTCATCACCGCCACTTTATGCTTTCCTTTTCTTGCATCCAAGCCGATTTCCAAATCGCGAATCGCTTCCCGGACTTGCGGCAGTTTATCCTTCATGCTCGCCGAAACGTCGACCAGCAACACAAGCTGCAGTTCCGCCTCTTCTCCGGCGCGGTCCATCATGTGGGCGATTTCCATCCGCTTGTCCGGGGACAGCTCCGTCATCTCCCGGCCGATAATCGACTGCAGTTCCCTGTTCACGACCTGCTGAACGGTCAACTGCGCGGTATGGCGGGTCATCATCTGCATGGTTTGCGCCAACTGTTTCATTTCGACAATCCGGCTCATGCCGCCGCCGGCTTCCGCGATTTCCCGCACTTCCCGCTCACCGTTCCCGCCAAGCGTCCCCCCGTCCACGATCCCCACCACATTGACCGCAATCCCCCGTTCACGCGCCATTTCCGCCGCATGCACGGGACTGCCGCCGATATTGGAACATCCGTCGGTGATCAACAAAATTTGCTTCAACTTCACTTGTTCCCACATAGTCCCACTCCTCGCAACGAATATCTGCTTACTAACTAGTATGTCCGAGGAGATAGACTCTTAAACTTATGAGAGAAAAGCTTCTTCTCCGCCCCCCTGCACCGGCACAGCAGTACCCCCTTTTTTCCGTCTGAGCCGTTTCATGCCCGGCAGCTTGATGGTCGCCCACTCCGGATGATATTTTTCCACCTTCGCCACCAACACGGTCATGTCGTCAACAATTTTGCCATGGTTGACGCGGACCGCCAGTTCGACCAGCATATCCGCAATCGCCTGCGGCTCGGTCGAATCGAATCTTGCAATTTGCTTCTTAAACCAATCCTCCTTGTCAAACACATGTTTCGGAGCGTCATACACCCCGTCGGACATCAGGATCAAAAGATCGCCTTCCTGCAGGTCCGCTTCCACCGTCTGGATGTCGATGTCCTGCAGAATTCCGATCGGAACGTTTTCGCCGTGAATCGAGATGACTTCCCGGCCCCGTTTGACAAATGACGGGACGGAGCCGATTTTCAAAAATTCGGTCCGCGCGTTGAACTGATCAATCAGTGCCAGATCCAGCGTTGTGAAGATCTCGTCTTGCGAGCGCAGCAGCAGCACCGAATTCACCGTTTTAACCGCGAGTTGTTCGCCAAAACCGGCTTTCAGCAACTGCTGCAGCAACCGGATCGCGGCGCTCGATTCCTGCATCGCCCGTTCCCCGTTGCCCATTCCGTCGGACACCGCAACGGCGAATTTTCCATTCCCCACGTCGAGCGTGGCAAACGAGTCCCCGCTCAGAATCTTGCCGTCTTTGGCGGCCGATGTGACAGCCGTTTCCACATGATAAACTTTTGCGGAACGAAATACGGCGATCACACAGCCGTCCCCGTTTGCGCTTTTTTCCGCCACCGTGATATTCTCGCCCACGATCTCCGACAATAACGGAGCGATCAGTTTCTCGCATTCGTTCATATCGACGGTGGCCGTCTGCGTCACTTCGATTTCGACTTTTCCTTCTTCCAACGAGAGAATATCCACAGATCGGATGGACAGCCCCAATTGCTCCAAAGCCGCCACAATGTGCTCTTCATGATCGGCCGACAGATAGTTTTCTTTTTGCAGTTCCTCCGTCAGCTCTCCCATGATGGCTGATACGCCCTGCAGTTGCGCGGCTATCAAATCCCTGCTTTCCTGCAGTCTCGATTGCCACATCATGTCTCTTTTAATGGAATCCGCCGCTTGGTGCAAAACGGGCAGCGCCTGTTCAAGGCGGACGCATCTTTTTCGCAGTTCGGCCGGTACATTTTCTTTCGCGGCGACTCCCTGTTCGTCGATGATTTCAACCGTGTCCCGAAACGCATGATAGGTTTGGTAAAAATCTTTTTCCCAACACTGCTCCCGTTTGAAACATGTCGAACATACTTGCTTTGCGACGAAATCCACCGTCGCGTTCAATGCTTCGTCCTCCCTGCGTTGACCGGTTGCCGTCAGCTGCGAAAACGACCGCCCCAACTCCTGGAACACATTTGAAACTTCGCGAATCCGCCCCGCCATCAGGTCCCGGACCCGGCGTGCGTAATCCTGTTGCGACAAGTAGTGTTGATGAGTTCCCGGAACATAACGGGACACTTGTTCAATCAAGTCCTTCGGTGTCAACAATAGCAGCGCAAAGGCCGCCAGCGTTTCCTCCAACGCGGTCAAAACCTGCGGGAGTTCCTGCACATAGACAGCCAAAATCGCCGTGCCGAGAATGAAGCCGAGACCCACGCCGATTTTTCTCGCGTCCCGCAAAAGCCCGCCCAGCAGTCCGGAGAAGGCCAGCATGCCGACTTGCGATACGGCGGCGAAACTGGACATCGCCAGAATGATTCCGGTCACAACCCCGACGCTTGTCCCGACTCCGGCCCCGCCAATCAATGCAAACAGCATAATCAGATACCTGCTGAAAATATTTTCAAAGGAGAGCGTCCCCAGTTGTACGCCCGACAATCCCGTCAGGACAGACGCCATCAAAATGATCAAACAGAAAATTTCTTCGTTCCGGAGTTCCTTAACCCCTCTTTGAAAGGTAAAAATCGGCAGCGACTGGATAAAAATCAGGGTCAGCACCATCGCCAGGAACCCTTCGACCAATCCCATCATCACCGAAAATCGCGACATGTCGTCGAAAGCCGCTGCCAATCCGATCTTGCCTCCCGCATCCACCAGAAAGACAACGAACGGGATCGCGTTCAGATTTAACGCTTTCCTTTTTGTCAACAGGCTGTGCACCCCTTTGTAAAGCGCCAGCATCGCCGCCAATGACAGGACGTGTCCGATGCCGTGCACCGTCGCCGCTCCCAGCAGCAACGCCACCATCACTTTGCCGGATGCGGCTTTTTTTAACCGCAGCATGACCGCATAAAGGGAAAGCGCAAAGGGTGAAATCTCCCCAAGAATTTCGGCGCGGCCGAGGAAAAACGCCATCATCGCCAAAACGGCGGAAGTTTTGGCAATCCCGTGTTTCTCCCACCATTTCTTGATGCTTGTCCACCGCTGACGCCCGTCCGTCCGTTCCTGAGCAACAGAAACAATTTCCTGTCCGACCGAAGCCCCCTGCAACGCAATCCACCAGACCTTTTTCCACACACCCGATTCCCCCCGCTCCTGAACTGAGTAGCCACATTATAGCAAGGCAACTCCACAAAGTTTGTCGGAACGCGCTGATACAGGCTCCCTTTTTTCCGACAAGAAACCCGCCCGCGTCAGACGTTTCCGTTGCATGAACCGGGGAATTTCGGCAGAAACCGGGAGATCACGACTGTCCGCACACCGGAGCGATCGGTTGCTGTTGCTGAACGAACACCGTCCGTGTCGAAAGGTTTTTTGCCAGTCGACAGAAAAACTGAAAATCGGTATCGTAGTAAGTAATAGATCTTAGTAAGTCAAGGAGCGAACGCGATGCGGCCCATCAAGTATTCGATTTATATGAACATCGCCGAAGAACTGGCGCGTGCATCCACCTGCCGGGTCCACGTCGGCTGTGTGGTGGCCGGTCAGGACGGCGTGATATACGGATTGGGATATAACGGATCTCTGCCGGGGCATCCGCACTGTGAGGACGTCGGGTGTGACTTCGACGAACACGGGCATTGCAAAGCGACTTTGCACGCGGAACGCAACGCGCTGCGCCGGGCGGGCGAGAAAGCCCGCAACGGGATTGCGTTTGTGACGCATTACCCCTGCCCGGATTGCGCAAAGGAACTGGTCGATTACGGAATCGCCGCCGTCATCTACCAAAACGACTACCGCCGCAGCCCGATCTCCGTTCGCATCTTTGAACGGGCCGGTTTGCAGGTGGTGTCTTTTGCAGGGAAGCGGGATCACGACTGGGCTTTGCTTGAGGAAAAAATCGGTTGGCGACCGCCGACACCGGGAGGCACGGTTTGATGACGACCTCGAACATGAAAACCATCACCCTTCCCCGCCTGAACCATCTCAGCCCCACCCTTGAATCGACCGCGCTCAAATTGATGGAAGAGGCGGGCGAATTGGCGCAGGCGATCGGGAAGTTCAGGAATTTGTCCGGCGAGAAGAACGTGATCACCGACCAGGTCATGGAAAAGATCGCGAGTGAACTCGCCGATACCGCCCAGACCTGCATCACCATGATGTACGTCCTGGAAGAAAAATACGGAGTCAACATTGACAAAGTGTTGGAAGAACATATCGTAAAATTAAGAAAAAAAGGCTACTGCGATTAGGCGGTTTCAATTCGCGCGCCAATTTGGCACATTTCCCCCCTCCGCTGCGTATACTAGAGCACCAGCCCAGTGTTTGAGGAGGGGAATGACATGCCGAGTTGGCTCAGAAACCAACTGCAGCGGGCCTATCGGGAACGCGACAAACATTCGGTGATCATGCTGAACCGGGTATTTTATAAATACAGAAAAAATGTGAATGCTATGTGAACTTGACGTAAAATCTTTGACAGGGGGCAGCCTGGAGTCTATAATGGAATCGATTCGTTTATTGTGGAAACCCTGTAAACTGAGGTGAACGTTTCATGACACTGCATCCCATTTTTACCGCAATCGTGTTGATTATTTTCGGTCTTATGGCAGCACCCCCGATGCTTTCGTTGGCTCGTGAACGCCGTTTCTTTCTTGCCGGACTCATGTTTCTCACATTCGTAACTTTCATTGCGGCAGGCATTATCGCGTCAACCGTTCCGCCCGGAGAAGCATAAGGATCGAAGAAGCATAAGGCATCGTAAAAAAAAGCCTCCCGCTCGGGAAGCTTTTTTGTTTCAACGGGCCTTGCCTTTTCTTTTACTCGCAATCATCCACCACAGCGGATACACCAACAGCAGAAGAACCCCTATACCCATTCCAATGTACGACCAAATCAGCGAATTCATGTGAGCTCCGCCTCCTTGCAAAATCTTGTTTTATAGTTTGCCAAGGAAAGCGGCAATTCATGCGATAATAAAAAAGCATTCCCTTATGGAATGCCGGAACACGATGTTACGCTGCCATTACCCGCGGCGACCGCCGCGTCCTCCCCGCTTGCTTTCGCTGCGTTTCAGAGCCAGCAATCTGTCTTCGCTCTCTTTCAAGAATTTGGCCATCTTGTCTTCGAAGGATTTTTGAGATGCGCGTGATCGGTCACGATAACCGCGGTCGCCAAAATTTCTGCCTTCCGAGCGTTCCCCGCGCTGCGCGACACCCTGATCGGCCGGCTTGTCGATGGCCTGCCGGATCGACAAGCCGATTTTGCCGTCCTTATCCACATGTAACACTTTAACCGTGACAGTATCGTTCACCTTAAGGTGTTCGTTAATATCCTTCACATAAGAATCCGCGATCTCCGAGATGTGCACGAGCCCAGTGACACCCCCCGGTAGCAGCACAAACGCCCCAAAATGAGTAATGCCCGTTACTTTGCCCTCAAGTTTGCTGCCTAATTCGATCGACATGAAAAAAAAGATCCCCCTTAATTTTGAAAACCATTTACCAATTGAAATTATATGCGACCGCCGGAAAAAGTGTCAAGCAGGCTATTCTCCGGGCCGATACTTAATCTCGCCTTGTTTTGTCATGTTATAGTATTTGCGGGCAAGGCGGGCGATATAAGAGTCATCTTGCAAATTGTTCAATTCCGTTGTCAACTGTTGTTCCTTTTGACGGAGATCGGCCAACTGCTGTTCGAGCTGCCGCTCCTCCTTGTCCAAACGAACCTTGTTGGGCATCAGCACAAAAAGAAACGTGTACAACGCCCATACGGAAAATAGGAGTAAAAACAGCACCCGCAGATTCAGCTTTCGCTTCGGGCGTGTCGAACGGTCGGGCTCCGGAGCGGAATGCCCCTGCCCCGGCACCACATATACGATCTTAGACTTGGTTGCTTTTGCATACCGAGACTTTTTCATCCGTTATCACCTGGCTAGGGCCTGGGACCGTGATCATCCCTGTTGAATAACCAATTCGTCAGTCTCGACCAAAATCCTTTTCCATTATGCAAAACGCTTTGAATCCATTTCACCCCCGGTTTCACCCTCTTGTCAAGCCATTGCAGGACCGGTCTCAGATACGGCTCCAGCGGCTTTACAACCGGCCGTACAGCAAATGCCGACAATTTCAACACCAATCGTCCCAACCAGACCACAAACCTTTTCAAGGGAGAAACCGGCCACAGGACGATCCGCTCCACCGTACGCAACAACCGGCCCACGGCGTGCAGCAGCCCGAGCAGCGCCTTCCACAATTGTTTCAAAGGTGCCACCACCAGCACCAGAAACGCCCGGTACACCGTCAACCCAATGTAGCCAATTCCCAAAATGATTCCGACTGTGCTGCCGACAACCGCCCGCCGCAAAAAAATCCGGTAGACGACATACCCCATCAGCATGACCACAAACACGTACACCCGCAAATCACCGTGGTTGGCCCACATGAGACACCCAAACACGACGATCATCGCCAGGATCCAAAAGGCAAAATCGAAAATCGGACTCGCCCAGCGCAGAAATCGCCAATGCCGCAGGACAACCCGGTACATATCGTACACGGCACCCAAAACGATACCGTTCATGCTCATCGCCAACAGGGTCATGTACTGCGCCTCAAGCGTCACATCGGTATGCCCCTTTCCCGATCAGTCCCGGACCGCTTCTACTTGAACAGCTTGCCGAAAAATCCTTTGGCCTTTTCCGAAGGCGACAGTTTTTCGTCAAAATACCCCAGATCAAATACGGTGCCTTCAATCGCAACCACACCGTTTTCCAGGCTCAACGTTTTGATATGAAGATTTTCGCCGCGGATCACCAACAGCCCATAAGCGGTTTGCAGCACAAATTCGTGAGCGTCGAAACTCTCGACATTGAGCACCCCGCTTACCTGTACCGCCTGCCGGTTAAAAAGCGTCACCTCATGCCGGTCATACTGGCTTTTATGAGAACGCATTTTTTCATCCATCACGACCCCTCCACATCACAAAAAATAGCGAGGCTTGCGACTCTTCCGTTCGCTTGTCTCGCTACCACTTTATGCGGAGATGGGACAAGAAAGAACTATTCCCCGTCATCCTCATCATCCCATTTTGGGTCTCCTTCGCTTCTTTTTTCCGACACTACCGTGTACAGTGTGGCCGCCTGATCTTTCGACGCGTGTTCCACAACGGCATTGACTTTGACTTCCACAATCTTTGTGCCGAACGTGATCGTCAAAAGGTCCCCCGCTTTAACCTCCGAAGATGCTTTTGAGGGGCGCCCGTTGATTCGGATGCGCCCCTGGTCGCAGACTTCTTTCGCCAAAGTTCTCCGCTTGATTAAGCGCGACACTTTGAGAAATTTGTCCAGTCTCATTTTACTTCTTGGTCATTTCCTTGAGCTTCGCGCCCGGTTTGAAGGCGGGAACTTTGGTTGCAGGAATCTTGATCACTGCGCCGGTTTGCGGGTTACGGCCATTGCGCGCCGCACGCTTGCGGGTTTCAAAGGTGCCAAAGCCGATCAGCTGCACTTTGTCCCCCTTTTTGAGAGCTTGTCCGATTGCGTCAAGAAGTGCGTTCACCGCCGCTTCCGCGTCTTTCTTTTTCAAGCCCGTCTTTTGTGCCACTTTGGCAATAAGTTCTACCTTGTTCATCAAAAAATCTCCTTTCCAAGCAAGGATTATTGTGATTTTGCGCATACCTATCCTGCATATTCGTGCGGTCGGATAGAAAATCCTGCAAACATCCGCTAAATATTTCTTAAGTCCTATTTTTTTTCGACTTTTTTCGCCTCGTTCCACCATCGGTCCATTTCTTCCAGGCTGCTGTCCGCAAAGGTTTTTCCTTGTTCCGCCAGCTTTTGTTCGATGTAACCGAATCTTCGGCGGAATTTGACATTCGTTTTTGCCAACGCTTCTTCCGGGTCCACCTTTAAATAGCGTGCCAAATTGACCAAGACAAAAAGCACATCTCCCAATTCTTCGGCCTTGTCTTCCGTTGTCCGCAATTCCTCCAGCTCTTCCTTTAATTTGTCGATGACGCCTTCGATGTCCGGCCACTCGAATCCGACTTCCGCCGCCTTTTTCTGCAGCTTGTAAGCGACCGCCATCGCGGGCAGACCGCTTGGTATCGAATCGAGGAAGGAAGCGTGCTCGGGAACGCCTTTGTCGCTTTTTTCCCGCCGCTTGATCTCTTCCCAGTTGGCGAGGGCCGCTTCCGCGTTTTCCGCATCTTTGCCGCCGAACACATGCGGGTGCCTGCGGATCAGCTTATCGTTGAGCGCCTGAATCGCATCATAGATGGTAAACGTGCCTTCTTCCGCGGCAATTTGCGAATGCAGCGCAACTTGCAGCAACAGATCGCCCAGTTCCTCACTCAACGCGTCAGGGTCGTCCAAATCGATCGCTTCCGCCACTTCGTACGCCTCTTCGATGACGTGCTTGCGAAGCGACTGATGGGTCTGTTCGCGGTCCCAGGGGCAACCGTCCGGCGAGCGCAGAATGCGGACAAGCTCCACCAGCTTCGAAAATTGGCGGTGAACAACCCGCTCCTCGTCTGTAGCCGACAGGTGCAAAGTGGTCAGATGATCGATCCACTCCAAACGGTCCAACTCATAAAGCGGAACCTGTTCGACCCGCTCTTCCCCCGCAACTCCCACCGCCCGGGCGACAGTCACCGGATAATCGTCCGGATAGATTTCCATCAGAGTCAGTTTCACTTCTCCCGCGACTTCCCGGTTATATACCTGAACGACAAGGGTATGTACCGACGGATTCAAGGTTTTCGCCTGCAGATCGGTGCCGTCGACCACCAGCAACCCCTCCGTCGGATCCACCCCGATCCGCAGCAGGAATTCGTCCAAAAAAGAATGGCCGGGTCCCAATTCAATATCCACGCCGGCCGCAGCCGCTTTTTCCAATGCGATGCGGACGGTTCGCTCCGCCACACCCGGATGCCCCGGCACCGCATAAACGATTTCGCCGCGCGCTTTCGCTTCCCGAAACAGCTTGTCCACAATCTCCTGATACAAGGATTCGAAATCCTCCGCCCGTTCGTAAAGTTCGTCGAAGGACTCGAACCGGATTCCCTTGCGCTCAAGGTCTTTCACGACCGGATGGCGTTCCGTCCGTAAGAACACCTTTTTTCCCGCCTGCAAGATTTGATATGTGCCAAGCGGCAGACCTGTCCACGCCCCGGGGCCAAGTCCCACGATATGAATGCAACACATTGTCAACCCCCCTCATCGTACCAGTCCGATTCTTGCCAGCAAATGGGCCAATTGAGGCCCGATCCGCGGCACGGAACGAATATCCTGCTTTGTTAAACTGCCCGATGCCAGCAAAGCCAATCCATACACAACCCCGGCGACCGCAATGGCCGTCAGGGTCAAACCGGCAAACGCCAGGCGCTCCGGCGCAAAACGATCCAAAAAGTAGGGCAGCGCCTCCCGGACCGTCGCGTAACAGGCGACCCCCATCAAAAACACGGCAACCAACGGCCGCCAGAACAGCCGCCGCAGATCGAACACCACTCCGCTCAGGCGGCGAATGTCCCGCAGGTTCAACAAGGTCGAGACCAAAAACGACACTACGGTGGACAAAGCGGCGCCTTCAATGCCCCAGGCCGGAACCAGCAACAAGTTCAAAACGAATTTGCAAACCCCACCGGCAAACAAATTGCGAACTGGCAGGTACACGTACCCCATCCCCTGCAAAATCGCGGAAGTCGTCAATTGTACGGAAGAAAACAGAGTCGCCAGCGAGATCGACATAATCGCCGTCGTGCCGGACGCATCTTTAAACAACGTAATGTCAATCGGTTTCGCCAACAAGAGCAGACCGACGGATGCCGGAAGGGCAATCAAAACCGTCATCCGCATCGCCAATTCCATCCGGTGATAGGCGGTGCTCCTATCCTTGACGGCCAGCGCGGAAGCGACCGCCGGCATCAGCGCCGCACCAATCGCGGTTGCAATCGTAGCCGGCAGCATCATCAACTTAAATGCGCGGCCGGACAATAACCCGAACAACTCCGTGGCGTGTTCCTGACTGTAACCCGCTTTTTTCAGGAGATTGACGACGGTAACGACATCGACGTTGTTCATCAACGGCACGACCAGAGCGCCTAATGAAACCGGAATCGCGTAATAAAACAATTTTTTAACGACGATCCGGTTTTGCTCGGCCGACACCCGGTTGGGCATTCGGACGTCATGCCTGAACAGTTGCCGTTGCTTCCAGACGTATCCCAACAACAAAACAAACGAGGCACAAGCCCCGGTCACCGCTCCAAACGCCGCTCCCGCCGCCGCCCAAGCCTCGCCGTACCCCCATTTTAAAAGCAGCCACGAGGCTGCAATGATGGTTGCCACGCGGACGAACTGCTCCACCACCTGCGACACCGCAGTCGGCTCCATTTGCTGCCAACCTTGAAAATACCCGCGAATCGCCGCCATCACCGGCACCACCAGCAGGGCAGGCGCAATCGCCCGAATCGCATGGACCGCCTCCGGATCGCCGGAAATCTCGGCGAACCAACCGGCCCCCATCCACAACAGCAAGAAACAGGCAATGCCCGATACCAGCAGCAGGACGCCGGCTATCCGAAACACCTTTTTCGCACCCCGGTAATCGCCAATGGCGATGTGCTCGGCCACAAACTTTGACACGGCAACCGGAAATCCCGCCGTCGACAGAATCAATAGGGTGGAATAGATCGGATAGGCCATCTGGTACAGTCCCAAACCGCGATCCCCGATAATATTTTGCAGGAATATCGTATACGCTGATCCCATGATCTTCGACAGGATTCCGGCAACTGCCAGCACGAATGCCCCGTGCAGAAACACGTTCCGTTCCGGCATTCCGTCACACCTCTCCCACATAAGCATTATAGCAAAAACAAGCCGTCCAAAGAACATCCAGACTTGCCTATCCTACTTTATGCGGAGTGTCCCCCAAAAATCCCGCTTCCGCAGATCTTTGTCATGCAGTCGGATCGGAGCGACAACGACAAAAAATGGAGAGCGCATGGAGCGCTCTCGTAACAACGAATATAAAAGCTGCTTCTACTGTTCCATCTGTTTCGCCAGGAATCCGGCGGCCGTTTCGGCCAGCTTGCTTTCGAGTTCTCCCATTTTTACGTTTTCGTCCCGCGCCAGGATGATAACCGTTCCAATCGGATCTCCTTGTGCAATGATCGGTGCTATCACATGGGAAGCGGAGCGTTCGGAGCGTTCTTTCAGAATCCACATCTCGCCCGGCGCAGAAGCCACGATTGTTTTGCGCTCTTCCATCGCTCTTTCAACATCGGCTCCGATCGGCTTGTCCATAAATTCCTTCTTTGATGTGCCGGCCACAGCAATCACAACATCACGGTCGGTAATCAGAGTGATATGTCCCAGGCTTTCATACAAAGAATCCGCATATTCCTTTGCAAAATCACCCAATTCGCCGATCGGGGAGTATTTCTTCAGAATCACTTCCCCATCCCGATCGACAAAAATCTCGAGAGGATCCCCTTCACGAATGCGAAGCGTACGACGAATCTCTTTCGGAATAACGACGCGACCCAAATCATCAATTCTTCGAACAATGCCAGTAGCTTTCATGGGATGATGTTCGACCTCTCTTTCGTGATGTAAATACTGTATGCGAGATGGGAATCATCACTTGCTTCTGCTCTGTTGCCATTATTTTGTCCGACTGCCCGCATAATTACATTGGAATATATTGGACTCCCCGCCTCGTTGCCATGGCACTTGAATTTTTTGAGGGAAAGTGGATTTAGTATCTACCTGTTGTGCCGGAATATGCACACAAAAAATGCCCGAATCCGGGCAAATTACACTTTCTGCAACTCCGCTTGATTTTTCAATACCCCTTTGTATGCCGCCATGAATTTTTCCAGCATCGCCAGCACTTCGGTCTCCTTTAAACCTTTCACCCGCAAAGTGATTGTAATGTGCGCCCCGGCCGTCAATTTTACACGGTCGGGAAACTGTTGGGTTAACGCAAACAATTTTTCGCCATATATGTGCGTGTTCTGCCGTTCGGACAGCTTCATCACAATATCGTGACCTTCCTGCACGATCGACGTAAAATCGTAAAGAACGGCATAGGCCTTGATGCGGGTAACCGCCAGCAAATTCCGAACCGCTTGCGGGATATCGCCAAACCGGTCCTCGATCTCCTCTTCCAGCTCCTCAACGTCGGACAACGTCCGCGCCGCCACAAACTTTTTGTAAATTTCGATCTTTTGCATCTCGTCCGCGATGTATGCAGCCGGGATATACGCATCCACAGCCAGCTCCACCTGCGGCTCCGGCACCGTCTCTTTTTTCTCGCCTTTCAGCTCTTGAACCGCCTGGGAAAGCATGTCGGAATACAGGTCGAACCCGACGGAGGCGATAAACCCGTGCTGTTCGGCGCCAAGCAGATTGCCGGCTCCACGAATCGCCAGATCCCGCATGGCGATCTTAAACCCGGAACCCAGTTCTGTGAACTCCTTAATCGCTTGTAAGCGCTTTTCCGCGACCTCGGTCAACACCTTGTCTCTTTGATAGGTGAAATACGCATACGCGATGCGGTTGGAACGTCCGACCCGGCCGCGAAGCTGGTACAACTGGGAAAGCCCCATATGATCCGCGTCGTACACGATCAGGGTGTTGACATTCGGGATGTCGATTCCCGTTTCGATAATCGTGGTCGAAACCAAAACATCCGCTTCCCCTTCCAAAAAATCGAGCATCACGCGTTCCAGTTCTTCTTCCGCCATTTGCCCGTGGCCGACAAGCACTTTTGCATCGGGGACGAGTGCCCGGATCCGGTCCGCCATATTTTCAATGTCTTTCACCTGATTGTAAAGAAAATACACTTGGCCGCCGCGTCCCAATTCTCGTTCGATCGCTTCCCTGACCAAAATGTCATTGTACTCGACAACGTACGTTTGTACGGGAAAGCGGTTTTCGGGCGGCGTCTCGATCACCGACAAATCGCGTATCCCCAGCATCGACATGTGCAGGGTCCGCGGAATCGGCGTTGCGGTCAACGTCAGACAGTCGATGTTGCTTTTCAACTGTTTGATCTTTTCTTTATGGGTGACGCCAAACCGTTGCTCCTCGTCGATCACCAGCAGCCCGAGATCCCTAAACTTGATGTTTTTGTTCAAAAGGCGGTGCGTGCCGATCACAATGTCCACCGTGCCGTCTGCGAGTCCTTTGATGACTTCTTTCATCTGGGCTTGCGTGCGGAACCGGGAAACCACTTCAACTTTAACGGGAAAACCCGCGCACCGCTCTTTAAACGTCTCATAGTGCTGTTGAGCGAGAATCGTGGTGGGGACGAGCACGGCGACTTGCTTACCGTCCATAACCGCTTTAAAAGCGGCACGAATCGCCACTTCCGTTTTTCCGTACCCGACGTCCCCGCACAGCAGCCGATCCATCGGCCGCGGCTGCTCCATGTCTTGCTTGATCTCCTGGATCGCCCGCATTTGATCCGGCGTCTCCTCGTAGGGAAACATCGCTTCAAATTCCCGCTGCCAATGGGTGTCCGGGCTGAACGCATGCCCCGGCGCCGCCTGCCTCGCCGCATACAGTTTGATCAAATCCTCCGCGATGTCTTTCACCGAATTTTGAACCTTGGATTTGACCCGCGCCCATTCGGTTCCGCCCAGGGAGTACAGTTTCGGTTCTTTGTCTTCCGCCCCGACATATTTCTGAACCAGGTCGATCTGGTCGACCGGGACGTACAATTTATCCTTCCCTTTGTATTTAATATGAAGATAGTCTTTATGATTGCCTTCGATGACCAGCGTTTCAATGCCGAGATATTGCCCGATCCCGTGGTTGACATGCACCACGTAATCGCCGACCTTTAAGTCCTGGTAGCTTTTCAGCTTCTGCGCATCCGACAGGCTTTTAAACTTTTTCGCCTTGCGTTTGTTCGTAAAAACTTCGTTTTCCGTTACCACCGCCAGCTTGAACGATACCAGTTCAAACCCGTTGGCGAGGTTCCCCTGCAAAATGACCGGTTGTTTGCCAAGGCCCTCGAGAGTCGAGGCGCGGTCCGCCCGTATGCCGTAATCGTCCAGCACCCGTTGCAGCCGTTCAGCCCGTTCCGGATTGGCCGAAAGGAATATCACCCGTACCCCCGATTTGCGCCAGCGTTCCAGTTCCCCTTTTAAAACGGGCATTTGACCGTGAAAATTTTGCCCCGCCCTTGCCGACACGTTAATCAACCGCTGCAACGCAACACCAGGTATCCCGCGCGGAAACAAAGACAGGAAAAGCCGCCTCCACGTTTTGTCGCTAAATAAGGCGGCGCGATCGATTTGCGGCACGATTCCCGGCAGGATCTCCCCATGCTCAAGCGCGGCAGCTTCCCATTCCGCCTGTTCTTTTTCAATCAGTTGGATCGCTTCCCGCAACCGCGTCGGTTCGTCGAAGACCAGAATCGTATGGGGGGGCAAATAGTCAAGCAAATTGCCGGACGACGGATCAAGCAGATGCGAGTATCGGATCAGACCGGGGAAAAAGATCCCTTCCCGCATCTGTTCAATCTCCCGCCCAATATGTTGATCCAACCTTTCCCGGAGAGCGGAATCTTTGATTTTTTTCTTATGGGCTTCAAGCCGTTCATACAATTCATCCGCCAACACCTGGAGTTGTTCGCGCTTTGCGAGAATCTCCCGGATCGGCCAAAGCGTCACGCTGTCCAGTTTTTCCGTCGAGCGCTGGGTGGTGGGATCAAATGCGCGTATCGAATCGACTTCGATATCGAACAGTTCGATCCGGACGCCCGACTCCATCGTTAGCGGAAAGATGTCGACAATGCCGCCGCGAACGGAAAATTCCCCTTTCGACTCGACCATTTCAACCCGTTCGTATCCCAAATATACCAACCGGTCAATCAAATCTTCCAGACGAATTTCATCGCCCGGTTTCAAATGCAAGGCTGCAGCCGTGAATTTTTGTTTGGAGGGCAAGGATTGATGCACCGCGGCGACAGGAGCGATCACAACCGACGCCTTGCCGTTTGCCAGCGCTTCAAGTACACCGAGCCTCGCCGCAGCCTGTTCCGGTGAATACGCGAGTATGTCCAGATAGGACAGCTCGCGGTCGGGAAATAGATAAACTTCCTCGCCGGAAAGCAATTCTGTCAAATCTTCGTAGATTTGCTGAACCTGCTGCATACCGCTCGCGACAATTAACAGCGGGTGCCTGAGCGTCGCTCGCAACGCGGCTATATACAAGTGCCGCGCGGAACCGCTGATGCCGGCAATCCATTGCTCCGATAACTCGCCCGCAAACCCGTTCAACATCAAATGAAAATCCGGATCCGACCGGATCAAATCCACCAACGCGTGCAACGCAATACCTCCTCCACACGGCACAAAGAAAACTCGGCATGCGCCAAGCGCTTTCAAACATCGGCGTTTTATCCCCGCGCAAGTGCAAAAAAGCCTTAGCGCCGATGACCAAGGCCTCGCAAACTTGTACCGGACATATCATTGCAGCGGGTTATGAAGAAGCGCCAGTTCGGGATGCGCTTCGATCGCTTCCTGGCAATAATCGCAAATCGTTTTCACGTAGGCAACATCTTCGTTTAAATCATAGGATATTATATCGGCCTGTTCCTCCGCCGTCAAGGAAGTGAAACCAAGCTTCTCTTCATCCACCTGATTCCGGTTAAGTCTGCCCAAGTAAGTGTGGCAATACCTGCATACATATACCAGTTGCAAGAAAATTCCTCCTCCATAGCGCGACCCGGCAGTTTGTTTGCGCCTGCCGCGATGCGGCTTTCGTCCTTTGAGCGCGGGTCTTCTGGACTAGTATGGACGAGGAAGCCGTTTGCCATACTCTAATTATGCTTATTCATCGCTACCGTAAAATTCTCTTCCACAAAGGTATGTAAAGCGTCCGTTGCTTTTCCGATCGCCTCTTTCGCAAGCGGCCATTCGTCTTTTCGGAAAGGCGACAGCACATGATCGACGACAGTGATCCCGGGAGTCGGCCGGCCGATACCGATTTTGACCCGCAGGAACTCTTGTGTCCCTAAACAGGATATGATCGACTTGATGCCATTGTGTCCCCCGGAACTTCCCTTCACGCGCAGCCGGACCGAGCCCAGCGGGAGATCCATGTCATCATAGACGACCATCCACTCGTCCGCCGCCGGTTTGTACCAATCCAACACTTGACGTACCGCTTGTCCGCTGAGGTTCATGTAGGTCACCGGTTTGACCAGAACGACTTTTTCGCCTTTCACGACGCCTTCTCCGTACAAAGCCTGAAATTTGTTCTTGCGAATCTCGATTCCCAAGCCTGCGGACAGTTGATCCACCGCCATGAAACCCACGTTGTGCCGGGTGGCTTCATACTCTTTTCCGGGGTTTCCAAGGCCGACGATAATGCGCATAGACACCCTCCTTGACCGCCCTGACTTCTTCCTCTAGAGTAGCGTTCCCCCTCTGTTTACGCAACGATTTAAGCAACAAAAAAGCCTTCCGGCGGAAGGCGGGTTCTATTTGAAACGCCCGTCACATGGCGGCTTGCGAATTCAGAACTTCAAAAATTTCGTGCAAGTGTTCATTTTTGGCCAGTTTCCGGCGCACGCGGGTTAACGCGTTGTCAACCGCTTTCCGGCTTGGCAGTTTTAAGATATTCTGGATTTCCATATGGCTGCATTCTTCAAAATAGAACAAGACCAGGCAATTGTACTCCAACGGTGTCAGATTTTCATTTTTCAAAATATGGCGAATATTTTGCAGAGAGTCTTTGCGAAGCAAAATGTGGTACGTTGACTTGCTCGGTTTGTCGATAACGCCTTCGATATAGGAAGTGTCGCTAACCACCCCGTCTTCATTTACCGCGGAGCCGTCCAAGCGCATCGCCGTACGGTTCGGCACATTGGCTTGTCCATACAAGCGGCGAAGACGGGACTTTATATGGTTTTCCACTGTCAGTTTACAATAAGAGAAGAATGACATCTTTCCGGTTTCAAACGACTTGACCGCATTCCACACTTCAATGCATGCCCACTGAAACACTTCGTCCCGATCCGCCATCCAGGATGCGTAACGGTGGGCGATTCGCCGGCACATCGGTTCAACCCGTTTGAGTGTTTCCTGAAACGCATATTCACAAGTTTTTGCTTTTACCGCAAGTTCGTTTAAATCCAGGGACATTTTCATTCCTCCTTCCGCAAAAACTGACGAAATATGTCGCTTTCAAACCTATCTCTAATCTACATTGCGGAAACAATCGAGAAACAGGTACGAAACGCCCGGTTTTGACAAAATCCATAGAACTTTTGGAGTGTTTTTGGGGTAGGTCTAAGGACCTATTTTGCGGTAGAGAAAATAAAAAAAGCTCGCCCTCCATAAGGATCCCGCGAGCCTGCAAGCCAATTTTCCAATTGTTTTCAATTACTCGTGCGCTCCCGGCGCTGCATGAGCGCCAACGCCTTGTCCCTCCGTGTCATGTACCAGTTCCGGCTCTTTCGGTTCGGGTTCCGTGTCCGGCGATGCGTTCCTGGCAGCGATGACCGCAACCACAATATCCTCCGGCTCGGACTTCAACTGGCAAGTTGGCGGCACCGGCAGATCTTTCACCCGTAATTGGTCGCCGATTTGCATATGGGAAATATCCGCCAAAATATGTTCCGGAACGTCCGCTGGCAGGGTCCGGACCATCACTTCCCGCATCTGCTGCTGGATCACGGCGCCCCGTTTTTCCACTTCTTCCAGACCGCTTAGGTATACGGGCACTTCCACGTCAACCGGCTCGTCCAATGAAACGACATGAAAATCGATATGCAAAACCTTCTTATGGAGCGGCTCCCGGTCGATGTCATGAATCATCGCGTGATAGCGTCCCAGCCCTTCAATCTGCAGTTCAACCAATCCGTAACCGTTTTGGGCGGCGATTCGTTTGAACGATTCCGCATCGATGTAGATCGGAGTTGAAGCCACGGCCCGCCCGTAGATCACTGCGGGAACTCCTCCCTCCCGCCGGATCCGGTTGCGCTCCCCCTTGGTCAGTTTTCTTCGAAGACCACCACGAACTGCAAGTTGCTTCACTGCAATCCCTCCACCAAACAGCGTTGTCACTACGAGCACCTGTTATAGTAGATGCCCATTTTGGAGGGACTTCAAACCCTGCTCATTCAAACAGCAGGGATACCGACTCCTCGTTGTGAATCCGTAAAATCGCATCCGCAATCAACTTGGCGACAGACAGTGTGACGATTTTGGGAGAACGTTTCTCCTCGCTCAAAACGATGGAGTTTGTCACCACCACTTCTTTCAGGACGGAATCATTCAAGCGCTGTATCGCAGGCCCGGAAAAAACGGGATGTGTGCAGCAAGCGTAAACCTCGCGCGCACCCAGTTCAATCAGCGCTTTCGCGCCATGGGTAATGGTTCCGGCCGTGTCAATCATATCGTCGATCATGATCGCCGTTTTGCCGTCTATATTCCCGATGACGTTCATGACTTCGGCAACGTTGGGCTCCGGGCGGCGCTTGTCGATGATCGCGATCGGAGCTTCCAGCCGTTCCGCCATGCTGCGGGCACGGGTGACTCCTCCCATATCGGGAGAAACCACAACGACATCTTCCAGGTTCTTGCTCTTGAAGTATTCCGCCAAAATCGGTTCCGCATACAAATGATCCACCGGAATGTCGAAGAAACCTTGAATCTGGCCCGCATGCAGATCCATCGTCACCACGCGGGTCGCCCCCGCCGTTTCGATCAAATTCGCCACCAGTTTGGCAGTGATCGGATCCCGCGCCCTCGCTTTGCGGTCTTGGCGGGCATAGCCGTAATAAGGAATTACAACATTGATGCTGCCGGCGGATGCGCGTTTTAACGCATCGACCATGATCAGCAATTCCATCAGATGTTCGTTGGCGGGAGCGGAAGTCGGTTGAATCACGAACACATCGCAGCCGCGAACGCTTTCTTCCAGTTTGATCCGAACCTCACCGTCCGAGAAGCGGGTTACATGGGAAACTCCCAGTTCGATCCCGAGATGCTGTGCAATCTCTCTGGCGAGTTCAGGATTGGCATTGCAAGTGAACACTTTCAGTTTTTTGTCTTGATACACTTTTTACCCCTCACTTTTTCGGGCCGCGCTCGCGCAACCGGGCCTCTAATTTTGCCGTATACCCCTCTTTGGTCACTTGTCTCTCTCTGGCTATGGCCAAAGCTCCGTCCGGAACATTTTCGGTAATTGTCGAACCTGCCGCGACATACGCATGGTCGCCAACCGTAACGGGAGCCACCAAATTCGTGTTGCAACCGATAAAACTGTTGTTCCCCACAATCGTACGGTGTTTTGCAGTCCCGTCGTAATTGACGGTGATAGTGCCACAGCCGATGTTGGTTTGGCTGCCGACATCAGCGTCGCCGATATAGGACAGGTGAGGAATTTTGGTCCCTTCACCGATCGTTGCATTTTTGATTTCCACAAAATCCCCGATCCTCACCTTGTCCGCCACCTTCGAACCGGGCCGGACATAAGCGAACGGCCCGATATTCACTCCGGAACCGAATTTGGATTCCATCAGGACAGATTGTATGACAACGCTTTCATCGCCAATGACGCTGTCGTGAATCTGCGTGTAAGGCCCAATCCGGCAGCCCCTTCCGATTACCGTGGAACCGGTCAGAATCGTGCCGGGATAGACTACGGTGTCCGCGCCGATTTCAACATCGGCATCGATATAAGTCACGGCGGGATCCACCAGCGTCACGCCGTTTCGCATATGGCGCAGCCGGATTTTGTCCCGCAAAATCCCTTCCACCTGTGCCAATTGAACCCGGTCGTTAACGTTGAGAATTTCGTCCGAATCGGCCGCCGTATAAGCGGCGACGCGTTTCCCTTGACGGCGGAGTATGCCGAGGCAATCCGTCAGATAGTATTCCCCTTGCGCGTTTTCGTTTGTGATCGATTCCAGCGCGTCCAACAGCGACTCCGTGTCAAAACAATAAGTGCCCGAGTTGATTTCCCGAACCGCTTTCTCTTCAGGCGAAGCGTCTTTTTCTTCCACGATCCGCAACACGGACCCGTCTTTCCCGCGAATGATGCGGCCGTACCCGAAGGGGTTATCGACAATTCCGGTAAGCACCGTCGCCGCCGCTCCTTGCTGCCGATGCAGTTCGATCAATTTTATAAAAGTGTCGGAGGTGATCAAGGGAGTATCCCCGTTGCAAACCAACGTGATTCCGGTTTGTCCGTGCAAGAGCGGGGCGACTTGCATCACCGCGTGCCCGGTACCGAGTTGCTCCCGTTGCCAGACAAATTCAACCTCATCCCCAAGGGCCGCCTGCACCTGTTCGCCCAAACTGCCAATCACGACAATCCGGCGGGATATTCCCGCTGATCGCTGGGCGTCAAGCAAGTGGCGAACCATCGGCTTGCCGCATACCGGATGAAGAACTTTATGCCGTCCGGACTTCATACGGGTACCCAAGCCAGCCGCCAGGACAATGGCGTTAATTGACATGTTGCGCAATTCCTCCGTCCTTCTCCGTCTTAAATCCATCCCTCATTGTAACCCAATAAAAAACATCCCGCAAGAAATGATCCTGCGGGATACTTGGTCATTCAACGTCCTATGCTCCTTCTTGCACATCGTCAGTGCGATGGTACACTTCGAGGACAGCAGTTTGGATCTTTTGCCGGGTCTCGGAAGAAATCGGATGCGCAATATCGCGAAACTCACCGTCCGGTGTCCGCTTGCTCGGCATCGCGACAAACATGCCGTTGTTGCCGTCGATGATCCGAATGTCATGGACGACAAATTCGTGGTCGATGGTGATTGAGGCGATCGCTTTCATCCGCCCATCCGTGTTGACTTTTCTCAGTCGTACGTCAGTGATTTGCACCCTCTTGCAACCCCTTTCTAGATGCTTTCTAGATGTAAATGCCCCCTGTTTGCTTATTTCGATCATTGCGCAATTTTTCCTTCCGAAAAAATCAAATTCGATAATAAATATTTGCCGACATAAATCGATTTTAAATGACAAAAAAGTGTGTACTCCATACCGGAATACACACTTTTTCGATTTTGGCGTTTCGATGGTGGATTACAAGACTGTTACCCGCATCCGGGACGCCGTTATCCGCGAACCGCGATCAGGTCGATTTCCACACCGACACCGCGGGGCAACCGGGCCACTTGCACGGTGGACCTTGCCGGTGGCTGATCCTTGAAATATTCCGCATATACCTCATTGACCTTGGCGAAATCGTTCATGTCAGCGAGAAACACCGTCGCTTTCACCACGTCCCGAAACGAAAAACCGGCCGCGCCGAGCACCGCTTCCAGATTTTTAAAAACCTGCCGCGTTTGCGTCTGAATGTCCCCGGTCACCAATTCACCCTCGGGCGTCAGCGGGATCTGCCCGGAAGTAAACAGCATGTTGCCAACCTGCACCGCTTGCGAATAAGGGCCGATTGCGGCAGGCGCTTGCGAAGTCGAAACAGTCTTTTTGTTCATCGCTGCTCTTCTCCTTTGGCCGGAATTTGGAAGTTGCCCGGAACCACTTGAATTTCCTTGCTGAGTTCGTCAACCTGGGCCAGAACGGTCAGTGCCACATAGCCTTCGACCATTTTTTCCTTTGGTTCCGCCGTCGACATGAACACACCGACACCGGCGACTTCCGCTTTAAACTCTTTCATCATGTCGATCATCGCTTTCGCTGTTCCGCCCGCTTTCATAAAATCGTCGATGATCAAAACCTTCGACTGTTCGGGCAGTGAGCGGCGCGACAAGGACATGGTCTGGATCCGTCTCGAACCGGATACATAGTTGATGGAAACGGCAGACCCTTCCGTAACCCGATGGTCCCGGCGGACCACAACGGTCGGGATGTGCAAATACCTTGCGGTCGACACCGCCAGCGGAATGCCTTTTGTCTCGACGGTCAACACGTAATCCGCTCCCGACGCGGAAAAAATATGGGCGAAGATTCTGCCCGCGCGATCCAACACATCAGGTCTGCCAAGGATGTCGGATATGTAGAGGTATCCGCCCGGCAGTATGCGGTCCGGATCCGCCAATACTCCGCACATCTCGGTGACAAAATCGGACACTTGCCGCGGTGGAATACCGGGTATGTATCTTACGCCCCCCGCCGCACCCGCATGGGTTTCCAACGTACCGATGCCCTCTTGCAAGAGCACCTCGCGGATGATTGCCAAATCTTCGGAAAGAGACGATTTCGCCGATTCCAATTTCTCCGCCATTTCCGTCAGGGAGAGCAGGCGATACGGTTGTTCCAGCAAAGTTTGTGTCAATCGCACAATGCGTTCGCTTCTGCGCAAGCCGCTCACCCCCGAAACACGAACATTATATTAAAAATAATACCATAATTTTCGCAAAAAGAACAGACAATCCGGGGGTCTTCATCCGGACAACATGTTCCGCGCCCACACCAGATCATCGGGGTGATCGATGTCGTTGGCGATCTCGGCGTAAGGGGAAATGACGGCGCGTACGTCGATCTGAAAAAGTTCAGCCACCCGGTTTTCCAATTTGGGTATCGTCAGCAGCCCCGCCCATTTTGCGAACAACAAACGCACCACGAAACTGACGCCCAATTCCGCCGAAAGAGCCAGGGGACTTTTGCGCAGTTCCAAAATTTTTTCCACTCGCTCCAAAAGCGGCAGCAACTTGGCCGGCTTCACAAGGAACAGGTTGCCGCCCGTAAACGTTCCTTCTTTCAGTTTGACGTATGTCCGGCGAATCCCGGGGAAACGTCGTTCATGGGTTTGCTTTTCCACAATCGGATAGTACAAATCCGCTTCCGTTCCGCAACGGGCAAGGAAGTCTTCGACCGCTTCGGTTGTCAGAAACGGAACGTCGCAGCTGACAATCAGGAGATAGTCATCAGGATTTTCGGCTTGCTTGAGAGCCTGTTCCACACTTTCGACCAACCGTCCCCGGCTCTTCACCACCACCACTTTGCCGATTGCAACCGATCCCGCGAGCGCTTCCGTCACATACTCCAGCATCGTTTTCCCGTGAATGCGGGCAAACGCTTTTCCTTCCGCGGCAAATCCTGTTTGGCCGCCGCCAACGAGTACACAGGCAAGCATGGAATCACTCCTCACAATTCCATTTTGCCCTATTGTGGCTAGAGAAATCTCGTCAAATACACTTCTTTCGAAAATCCCCGCAACGAGTTATAAATTCTTTGCGCCCGGCTTTCCCGGTCGGCAATGCCGAACACGGTCGGGCCCGAGCCGGACATCAACGCTCCCAGCGCCCCGAATTTGAGCATTTGCGACTTTAATTTTTCAACTTCCGGATGCAGCTTCAAGGTAACGGTTTCCAGCACATTTCCCAAACGGCCGGCGATTTGTTCGGGAGCGCCCGTCGCCAGCGCACGGGTCATCGCCAATGCATTGGGGTGCCAAGCGATTTCATCGATCCGCAGACTGCCGTACACATCGGCCGTCGACACGGCTACCGGAGGTTTCACAAGCACCACCCACAATGGGGGAGCAGCCGGCAGCCGCTCGATGATCTCGCCCCGTCCCCTAGCGACGGCAGTCCCTCCATAAACGCAAAAAGGGACGTCAGATCCCAATTCCGCCCCGAGTCCCGCCAGTTCGTCCAACGTCAAACCCAGCCCCCACAACCGGTTCAACCCACGGAGTACCGCCGCTCCGTCGCTTGATCCGCCGGCCAGACCCGCCGCAACGGGAATTTTCTTTTCGATGTGAATGTGAATCCCTTTCGCGATGCCGAATCGCTGCCGCAACAAGGCCGCAGCCTTATACGCCAGGTTCCGGTCATCCAAAGGTATGTAAGGTACCGAACAGGAGAGCGTAATCTTGTTTTCCTCCCGCTCTTCAAACAAAAGCTGATCCGACAAATCGACCGTCTGCATCACCATCTCGACTTCGTGAAACCCGTCGGGCCGTTTGAACAAAACATCGAGCGTCAAATTGATTTTTGCTTTCGCTTTTTCGCTAATCACAATTCCACCGCCTGACCCGCATTCGACAATACAAAATACGGTGATAATCATACCATATTTTATAAATTCATCGTCACAACGTCACAAACAAAGAATCACCCTCTCCCAAGAAAGGATGATTCTGTACCTTCAGATCTTCACGGCGCTCAGTTGCGGCATTCCCCCTTCAATCGCGGAAACGGAGACCGCTCCGTATCGTTTTAGCACTTCCGTGACAGGCTCAAATTTTTCGTAGAAAATCACCACAACTTCCCCGCTTTCCATCTCCTGAACCGCTTTTTCCAACGCTTCACACTCGTCCAACACAATGCGGCATTCCCGGTCAGGAACTTCCTCTTTGACGCTCTGGTACAGCAAGTTGGCGATTTCGCCCCGCATCCGGCCTCGCAAATCCTTGTCTTCCTTAATGATCAGGCGATGGAACGCCCTTGCCGCCACCCTTCCCGCCTGTTTCACCACACTGTTGTCCCGGTCACCCGGCACACCGATAACTCCTGTCACCTTCCGGCCCTTCCAAAGGGAAGTCATCCGGCCGACCGCTGCAAACGAATCGGGATTGTGCCCGTAATCCACCATCACATAACCGCCGCCCGGAATCTGGTAAAGGTTCGTCCGTCCAGGGTTGTGCCAATCGCTTCGGAACTCGGTAATGGCGGCCGCGATTCTCTCTCTTGTCATCCCGAGTCCCCTGCAGGCCGCAATGGCTGCCATTGCGTTTGCGACATGAAACTCCGCCGTCCCCCCCATGGTCACCGGTATGTCGACGGCTCGCACAATCCGGCGTTCCGCTTGTCCTTCCGCCTCCACAATCCAGCCGTGTTTCAAAAAATAGGCGGTCCCGCCGACGGCAAGATGCCGTTTGATCAGCGGATGATTGGCGTATAACGAAAAATAGACAACCTTTTTCTTAACTTTGCGAACGCGCGGGATCTCAAGTAGCCCCGCCAACCGTTCATCGTCCGCGTTCAGGACGAGCGTTCCCCCTTCCCGAACCCGTTCCGCCAGCAGCGATTTGACATGGACGAGATCCTCCAATTGCTCGATTCCGTCCTGTCCGATATGATCCGGCTGGATGTTGGTGATCACCGCCACATCCGACCAGTCATACCCGAGTCCGGAACGGACAATCCCACCTCTGGCGGTTTCCAGAACCGCGATTTCAACAGCAGGGTCGGACAAGACTGTCCGGGCAGAAAGCGGTCCTGTCGTATCCCCTTTCACCACGTATTGCCCGCCGATAGAGATCCCGGCCGTCGTAGCCATTCCCACCGTTTTGCCCGTCGCGGCAAGAATATGGCCGATCATCCGGGTCGTGGTGGTTTTTCCGTTCGTGCCCGTGACCGCCACGATCGGGATTCTTGCCGGTACGCCAGCCGGATACAGCATATCAAGGATCGCTTCACCGACGTCCCGCGCTTGTCCCTCGCTTGGAAAATGGTGCATGCGGATTCCCGGTGCCGCATTGACTTCAATCACGCCTCCTTCACCCGGCCGTAAAGGTTCCGCAATATCCCGCAGCACAAGATCGATGCCGCAAATATCAAGGCCGATCACCCGCGCTGTCCGTTCACACAGCCTTGCAACTTCCGGATGCAGATCCGCAGTGACGTCTTTTGCCGTTCCGCCCGTCGACAGGTTTGCACTTTCCCGCAAAAAAACCGTTTCCCCCCGCTGCGGAACATCCTGCAAACCGCGCCCGCATTTCCGTAGATACGCAACCAGAATCGGATCGATCACGATTCGCGTCAAAGGTTTTTCGTGATCGTCCCCACGTAAGGGGTCCCGATTCACCATCTCGATCAATTCCGAAATGGTATGAACCCCATCCCCCACAACCCGTGCGGGTATCCGTTCACTGGCGGCAACGGCGTTGCCGTTCACCACAAGCACCCGGTAATTCTTTCCGTCCAGAAACTCTTCCACCAAAACATCCGCCGAATACTCGCAGGCGATCCGAAAAGCATGGGTGACCTCCGCCGGTGTCGCCAAATTCAGAGAAACGCCTTTGCCTTGACAACCGTTTAAAGGTTTGACCACGACCGGCACCCCGACATCCGTCCAAAACGCTACGGCTTCCTCCGGCGTGCCGACGATTTTTCCGCGGGGAACCGGTATGGCCGCTTGCTCCAAAAGAGACTTGGTCAAAGCTTTATCGCTGGCAATGTCAACTGCGATCGCCCGGGTCTGATCCGAAATCGTCGCTTGCAGGAATTTGCGGTTTTTGCCGTAACCCAGCTGGACCAGGCTCCGGTCGTTCAACCTGAACCACGGGATACCGCGGCGATCCGCCGCTTCAAGTATCGCCCGCGTGCTCGGCCCCAACTCGGTGACCGACGCGATGCGCTTCGCTTCTTCCAAACGCTCCTCAAGCGGAAACGGGCTACCCTTGACCAGGGCGTTAACAAGTTGCACCGCGGTTTGCAAAAGATACCGGGTCGCTTGTTCCGCTTTGTATTCCACCACCACATCGTAGATTCCCGGTCCGTCCGCATAAAGCGTTTTTCCGTAAAAAGCCGGGATTCCCGCCAATTCCGTCAATTCCAGGGCGACATGCTCCACGATATGTCCAAAATAAGTTCCGCCGTAAAGCCTTTCAACAAATCCACCGGGTCGTCCTTTCGCGCAATGGTGGTCATGCACGCCGGGCAGCAGGCTCAACAGCCGGTCGATAAATCCGGGAATTTCATAACTTTCCTTTTCGGTCAATTCTTCCAGGTACAGCTTCATCAACAGGACCGGTTTATGATTATAGATGTTCGGACCGGGCAATGTCCGGATCTCGCCGATTCTCATTGTGTCAGCTCCTTGTTCCGTCAGCCTTCGCGGATTTTGTGTCCAAAACAGGCGTGCGATCTTGCAAATTAAACCGATACCCGGCCGGAAGAACATGCAGCGTGATTCCGCACAACGCCAGATCGTCATTCTTCCGCAAACCGGACACATTCGAATATGTAAGCGCCCCCGCATCAATCACGGTAACCGCACCGGCGCCGATCACGACAAATTCCCGATTTTTCAACACCAGCGCCGTATCCTCGTCAATGCCAAGTCCCAAATGATGAGGATACTGCGCCACAGCGGACAGCAAACGACCCAACCGGCCGCGTTGCGCGAAGTGCTGATCAATCACCACTCCCGGAATAAACTCCATGCCGGGAGCCATTTCCACAATTCCGATTCGCGGATTTGTTTCCGGAACTCCTTCGACAATCATCGTCGTCGACATCATCGAAGCCCCGGCGCTGGTTCCCGCCAATACCATCCCTTCCCGGTGCCGCTTGTGAAGCACCGTGTCGATTCTGGTTCCGCCCAACAAATTGGTGATTCGCACCTGATCTCCGCCTGTGAAAAACACGCCGGTCGCTTTCTCAATCGCTTTTACCGCGCTTGTTGAATTTGCGTTTTCCCGGCAGGAAACGTCAAAAGTCCTGACATCCTCGACACCAAGACGTTCAAACACTTCCAGGTATTCCGCCCCCACCTCGAGAGGAAGCTTTGTGGCAACCGTAACCACGACAATCCGGGCATGCGGTCCTCCGGCTAAGCGAACGAACTCCCGAAGGATTTTGCATTCTCCCTTTTTGTCTTCCGCTCCTCCGATAACCACCAACTGACCGGAGGTTTGACTCACTGCATGCGCCTCCTTAAACTGGAAGTTTACTTCTTATTACGCCCACTGGGTACCGGGTATTTCAACTTTCAGCTTCACCCAATGAATTGCCGGATATTCACCGTTCAACAAGAAATCCCGGCAAGACGCTCGCCGCGATCCCGTCAAACGTTCATAAACCAGGGCATTTGCCCTGGCCGGGACGCTTTTGGTTCAGAAGCATACGTCAGAGATTTTGTTTGGCCAAAGCCTCTTCCGCAATTTGAATGGCCCGCTTTACCATGTTCCCGGCGTCTTTTGCCCGGATGCTTTCCCAACCTTCACGTTGGACGGTGTCATAAAAGCCAAGTTCCTTAGCCAATTCCACCTTGAATTCTTCCGACATCAGACCGCGCCGTCGAGCCAATGCAATCGCCTCCTCATAGTCAGCGTCCAGCAATAGTATTTACCGACAAAAAATAAAAATGCCCCCGCGATTCCGGAAGCATTTCCCCAAACCTCTTATTGTTTTATCCTTCCACATACGTCACTCGGATCTGTTCTTCATCTTTGCAAACCGTCAATTCGACGGTTTCCGTCAGGATATCCGCATAGCTGTAAGATACGCGTTTAAAGGAGTTGCCAGTGTTTTCAAGCTTAACGACGAATACGGACGGGTACGTTTCCTCCAACACGCCCATTCGCTCAATCGTCTTGCGACGACCGCCGTTCGCCCGCAACAAGATTTTTTCCCCAATGAAGCCGTCAAGATTACGCTTGATCTCACTCAGTGGGTTTTTCGTTGCCATCGACACCACCTCTTTCCTTTGACAAGTATACCATCGGAAATAAGTTGTGTCAAATTAAGAAAAATATTATAGCAACGCTTATCAAACCCTGTCAATGGGGCATTTGTCGCCACTTCAAAAAATTTTAAAGATTTTCGTGACTAAAGTTCTAATTTTTTCAATTTTTCGCCATGTTGGCCCCACTTTGCCACCGCACCGATCTTGGCAGTCCAAGCCGGTATTTCCCCCTCGATTCAAGCCCTCCCAGACCGTCCGTTCCAGTGATCGTCGATTGCACAATATCGAAAATATTAATCGTTTGGTTAATGGGAGTATACGCGACTTTTTCCGCCACCAGCACCGGATCCAGAGCGTGAATCAAAATCCGTTTCGGTGACGAAGCAAAGTTCGCCCCCGCTTCCAACAGCGCTTCGTAATACGATTGGCAAGCTCCCGCAAAGATGACGAGTTCATCGAGGCTGCGTTCGTACCTACGTGCCACTTGCACCGCGCGGATAAAATTTTCCGTGTTCCGGTAATTGTATATTTTCGTAACGTCATGCCCTTTGCGAATCAACCCGTCATGCCCTGTGACAACCAGGATATCGGGCTGATACAGCTCAAGAAAATGGGGCAACACCTCGGCCATCCGCGATTCGCTGACATGATGACCGTTCGCCTGCAGCCCCAGTTCCCCGTAAAAAAGCATGCATTTGTTCAAATACGAGCTGTCTCCGTCAAGATGGAGAACCCGTCCCGGCCGTTCGAAAAAACTGTTGCCCTCTTTCAGCTTCACCCCGGACCGCAGCATCTGTTTCTCCTTGTCCACCAACCGGCGCATCCGGATCAAACGCAGGCTGTCGGCCTCCTGCCGGGAGTGTTGCAGCATATGAGCCTGCCATTCCTCGTCTCCGACCCGTTCCAGATCGTCAAACGGAGCGTCTGCCAGAAGCCGTACTTCCATCCCTTTGAGGGTTGCGACCCGCAGCGAGGAATCGACGTCGATTACAATGAAAAAAACGTCTTTTCCATACGATTTGCGAGCGACCCGGTCCCCGACTTTCCACATGCGCATCCCCCCGAACACTCAACTGGGATATCGTATGTGAATGTCAGGGCTGTTGTGTCAACAGGTCACAAAACACCCGCCGGATGTCTTCAAAAATCAACTCCAGCCTTGCGCTGTTGCTGCGAAATCCTGCAAACACCCCGTACCCCCATGTCTTGCCTTTCTTCATTGACGGTATGCTGCGAAACAGTTCCATCGCCCGTATTCCAAAATTTTCTAACAACTCCTGGCGGAGATACATCCGCACTTCGACCTCGTTGCCTTTCCGATACCCGACGACACTTGCGTCAGCGCCAAGATCAAACAACGCTCTGGCTGCATAGGTTGGAATGTTCGACTCGATCTCCGCCATCAGGATATGGTAGCCGGCAAAAGTGGCTTTCGTTGCAGAAAGGGCCGCGTCGATAATCGCGCCGCGGTCTTTTCGGTCTTCCACAAGATACAGGCGTTTGATGTCTTCATAGCCGAGTCCGCCGATCCGAAGCAGTTCCCCAAAAGACTGAAACGCTTCCGCCTCCCCTTTGTGAAAGTGGATCGTATCGGTCAAAATGCCGGCACACAGCGCCATCGCCATGTTTCTGTCGATCGGCGCATTCAGCTCTCTTAGCACCCGGTACACGAGCTGACTCGTCGAAGACACGACATCGTACAGCGCGGCGTCCGCCCTCTGGATCAAATGATTGTTCGGATGGTGATCGATCACAAAAAACCGCTGGGGGATCGAATCGCACAATTGTGCCGAATGAGCGGTATCCACCACTACGACATTTACATACTCGCATGTCTTGGGTCCGTATATGACGGTCATTTCCAGTTCCTCAACCAATCGCTTGGCATGGCCGGCGATTTCCTGCGGAACCCCGACATCACCGCCGATAAAACGGGACAAGGCATAAGCGGCACCAATCGCATCACTGTCCGCCAGATCATGACAAAGAATCAGGTTGTTCCCGCCCCGAATCCTTGCCATTTCTTCCACAAACGACTTCATGTGACACCTTCCTATGTCAGAACCGGACGCACGTGTCCGGTACGTAAACTGAGAGCGATTCGATTGTAACATTTCTTGTCCGAAGGGTGCTACCCATTTTCTAGCACAATATGATTGGGCCCGGATAAAGGTTCGTAGTTAGTATACCCTTCGATCCGCCGCAAAAAATCACAAACTGTATCCCCGGCTCCTCCTTACAGAATTCGCTACTCAGGCGAAAATCCCTTCCTAACAAAAATCTCGGCGGCTCCCGCGGAAATTGCAGCCATTCCGGCATCTGTTGCAACGGAGCAAACGGACCGATATATTGGAAACTGTAAAACAAAATCGGAGGAACCTGCATGAGCGACCGTTTGCGCTTAACCTTACTGAATTTGCTTCCGAAAAACGCGATTTCCCGCTTGGCGGGCCGCTTCGCGGAAAGCCGGCTGTCAAAGCCGGTGATTCCTTTTTACGCACGGCATTTTCGGGTGGACCTGGAGCAAGCGGAAAAACCTATTGAAGAATATCGCACCTTAACGGAATTTTTTACGCGGCGATTGAAAAGCGGAGCCCGGCCGATCGCCGGAGGAGACCGGATTTTGGTGTCGCCTGTCGACGGGGTGGTATCGCAATTCGGACCGATTCACCACGGCACCCTTTTGCAGGCAAAAGGAGTCGTTTACTCGCTGGAACAGTTGCTTGGCAGCCGGGAAAAGGCGGCGTTGTACGAAGGCGGAATCTTCCTGACGATCTATTTGTCCCCACGCGATTACCACCGGATTCATACCTGTCTGGCCGGCAAGGTGAAAGGGTATTCTTACATACCGGGTTCGTTGTATCCGGTCAACCCGTTTGGCGTTCGCAACGTGCCCGGCCTCTTTTCGAAAAACGAACGGCTGACCACTTATCTGGCCACGCCATACGGGGAATACGCCATCGTCAAAGTCGGAGCGACGATTGTCGGGTCGGTGCGGGTTGTATATGACGAATCGTTGACCACCAATGTCCGCGGCGGACGCGTCACCCACCTCTCCATTGAAGGGCCTTCTCTGGAAAAAGGAGCCGAACTGGGCTTGTTCCGTTTCGGTTCCACCGTCATCTTGCTGTTTGAGCCGGGAATGGTCACATTGGATGAACTGCACGAGGGCCAATTTGTACAGATGGGGCAGCGGATCGGGGAGATTGTGTCTCATGACACGGAAAAATAAGGAAGGCGGTTCATTTCTTATCCCGACGACCTTGTATACCGGTCCGCCACTTTGGATGCGCCAAACGCATGGGGTTTGACCTTCGCCGTATATCCGGAAGCCGTCACCCAACCGACGATTTCCTTGATCATCGACTTGGTTGCGCCCTTGTCCCCGAGATCCAGGTGAATTTCCAGATGCCCTCCGCAGATGTCCGGTATTTTTTGCGACATCTCCTGACACAACAAGAGCGAGTAAGACGCTTCCGTGAACATGCGCTGCCTTAAAGAGCGGATTTCCCGGGAAGGCCGCCGGCAGATGTAATACCTTGCCCCTTTGCCGACACGATGGACAATAACAGCGGTCACAAACATCGTGATGCCCCGGTCGTACCGATTTTGCGAATCGGAACCGATGATCACCTTATAAGCGTCATCAGGTCCCGTCCCCACAAACTCACAAATGTCCGCGATTACTTCGTCCAGCGTCAACGTTCCTTTCGTCGGATTCATGAACTGCACGCGACCACCGCCTTTTCTACATCATATTCTGTCCAAACGGTCAAGATGCGGGCTTTGCAACAACTTTATAATCGGTTTCAGACACCTGATTCGCATAGTTTATAAAGAAATTCGCCAGCAACCCGTCGGCTTCCTCTCTCAGTCATTTTAAGAGTTTGCAAAAAATCGGGGAGCGATTCCACAAAACAAAAGGCAGACGAACCACCCCTACTCCAAAAGGGCAAATTCATCCGCCAACCTTGCGAATTCTTCGAGCGACAGCGTCTCCCCGCGTCGCGACGGATCGATTCCGGCGCGTTCCAGCACCCGGAGGATCGCTTCTTTTCCGCCCGAAACGGAAAAACCGTGCTGCAAATTGTTTAATATCGTCTTCCGGCGCTGTGCAAACCCCGCTTTGACCAGCTTGAAAAAAAGGGCTTCATCGCAAACCGCAACCGCCGGCTTTTCCCTCAACTTCAACCGGATGACAATCGATTCCACATTCGGCTGCGGCATGAACGCCGTTTTCGGAACCCGGCAGATGATCTGCGGTTCGGTATAATACTGGACCGCAATGGTCAAGGCCCCGTAATCTTTGCCGCCAGGCGCCGCCGCCATGCGTTCCGCGACCTCTTTCTGCACCATCACCACAATGGAAGTGAGTGGCAGGCGCTCTTCCAGCAGCTTCATCACAATCGGGGTCGTCACATAATACGGCAAATTGGCGACGATGCTCACCTTCCGCCCCGTAAAACATTCGGCAAACAATTCGTGCAGATCCGTTTCCAAAACATCCGCATGGCGAACAAACACATTCGGATAGCCGCTTAACGTCTCCGACAAAATCGGAATCAGCCGGTCGTCTTTCTCGATCGCCACCACCACGCCCGCCCGTTCCGCCAGCGCCTGGGTCAGCGTTCCGATGCCGGGTCCGATCTCCAATGCGCCATCCGCTTTCGTCAAGTCGGCAGCCTCTACAATTTTCTCCAGAATATTCGCATCGATCAAGAAGTTTTGTCCAAGGCGCTTCTTAAACTGAAAGCCGAATCGGGCCACCACTTCACGGGTTGCCGACGGATTCACAAGCCGTTTCATTCGCCGCCACCTTTTCCCTTCTAGTGCCAATCCCGAAACACTTCCGGTACCCAATCCATTTCCGGTTACATGCCACCGCCGTTCCAAACCGACAGACGTTCCGCCCCCGGTACGGACGCCGTTATTTTTCCCCATGACGGTCGATCCGTTTCCACGCGGCTTTCCATTCGCCACGCGTAACGCCGAGCATATTCAGCTTTTTCCAGAACGTCTTCGCATTCCCGTGTCCGATTCCGAGAATTTTGCCCAACTGGCTGCGCAAAGCTGCAGATTCGGGCTGTCCGACCAGTCCGGCTTCCTGCATTTCCAGCCAGCTGAATTCTTCCGCCGCTCCGTTCCATTCCGTGCGAACCGCTTCCAACGCCCGGCGGATGCTCTCGGGCGAAGCGTTTTCAATCCCGATGTCCCCGTTGGCAGACGCCTCTTCTCGCGGCAAAAAAGCATGCTTGCAGCCGGGAACCCTTTTTGCCACAATCTTTCGGATCCGCTCGCCGGCGTAATCGGGATCGGTGAAAATAATCACGCCGCGCTCCCGCTGCGCCCGTTCGACCTGCTTCAAAAACGTTTCCGAAACGGCCGATCCGCCAGAGATCAGACAATCAGCTTCCACCGCCCGTTCAATTGCGATTTTGTCGTGTAACCCTTCCACCACAATGACTTCTTTAATTTTCATGATTCCTACATGGACACAAACGGATTCCGGACTTGAAAAATCCGTTCCGCGTTTTCTGACGTGATTTTGCAGATTTCGACGAACTCCATGCCCTTCAGTTCGGCGATTTTCTCCGCCACATACCGGACGTACAGCGGCTGGTTGGGCTTGCCGCGGTGCGGTTCCGGCGTCAAATAGGGGGAATCGGTTTCCACCAGCAGATAGTCCAGCGGCACCTTGGATGCCACTTCCTGCGGCCGTCTAGCGTTCCTGAAGGTGACCGGACCGCCGAACGAAATCATGAAATTCATGTCCATGCACTCTTTCGCCATTTCCCAGGACCCGGAAAAACAATGCATAACGCCGCCGACTTCTTTGGCTCCTTCTTCCCGCAGGATTCGCACGATGTCGCCATGAGCCTCGCGGTCGTGGATGACGACCGGCAGTTTGAGCTCCCTGGCCAGCCGGATCTGCCGCCGGAACACTTCAAACTGCACTTCCCTCGGCGTCGTGTCCCAGTGATAGTCGAGGCCGATTTCCCCGATTGCCACCACATGCGGAAGCTTCGCCCATGCACACAGTTTCTCATATGTCTCTTCCGTCACGCCATTGGCGTCATTCGGATGAATCCCGACCGCGGCGTACAGTCCCTGCCAGACTTCCGCCAGTTCCACGGCCCGTTCGGATGACGGAAGATCATAACCGGGAACCAAAATCTGGACCACATTGTGATCGCGCGCATTATGGATCATTTCCACGATGCCGTTCTCGTCAAATTTGCCGCTGTTCAAATGACAGTGCGAATCAAACAACATTTCTTCCACCTGCTTTCGTAGCGGGCCGGCTCCGGCCCTGCTCCGGAAACTGTTTTCCGGATCCCCTCCCGCCGGGACAAACTGGCATTTCCGCGTCCAAGCGCCGCCGGCCCCTTTGGCCGAAAGTTTTTATTTCACCTTGGCACCGTTCGGAATGTCGTCCGATACGGTCGCCAATACCAGCCGTTCCCCTTCCGACGCGGCCAGAATCATCCCGCGGGATTCCACTCCGCGCAGTTTCACGGGTTTCAGGTTGGCCACAAGAATCACCTTCCGGCCGACCAATTCTTCCGGTTTGTAGTATTGGGCAATGCCGGAAACGACTTGCCGCTGTTCATTCCCCACATCCAACTGCAGTTTCAGGAGTTTGTCCGCCTTCTCGATTTTCTCGGCCTGCAGCACCTCCGCCACCCGCAAGTCCACTTTCGAAAAATCGTCGATCGTGATCAGCGCCGCCTCTTCGTCCACGAGTTTTGCTTCGACCTCACCGGCAGCCCCCGTGTCTTTCCCCGCCTGACTTTGCGGAGGTTGGACCGCAGCCTGCTTGTTGGCTCCCGTCGTCGAATCGATATATTTGACTTCCGCTTTCAAATCCAGGCGCGGGAAAATCGGGTCCCCCTTCACCACACGGGTCCCTGCGGGAAGCAAGCCGAACTGACGGGTGCTGTCCCACACGGTCAAGTCGCCTGCTTCAATTCCCAACTGTCTCCAGATTTCTTTCGGGGTTCGCGTCAGGAATGGTTGGATCAAAATGGAAATCACCCGCAACGATTCCGCAAGATGGTACAACACCGTTCCCAATCGTGCCGACTGTGCGTTGTCCTTGGCCAAATTCCAGGGCGCCGTCTCATCGATGTATTTGTTGGTTCCCGAGATCAGCTGCCAAATAGCGGTTAACGCGACCGAGAATTCCATCTTGTCCATTGCTTCCTCCACCTTGTCGACGGTGGACCTCGCCAGTTCCCGCAGCCCGTTGTCGAGTTCGTCAGGACTTTGCGGGGCTGGAATCGTACCCTCAAAATATCTTTCGATCATCGCCACTGTCCGGCTCAACAAGTTGCCGAGGTCATTGGCGAGATCGTAATTCATCCGCTGAATCAGCGCTTCCGGAGTGAATACGCCGTCTGAACCGAAGGGCACCTCACGCAACAGGAAGTACCGGATTGCATCGACCCCGTACCGGTTAATCAGCAATTTGGGATCGATGACATTTCCCTTCGATTTGGACATTTTGCCGTCTTTCATCAAAAGCCAGCCGTGTCCGAAAACTTTCTTCGGCAGCGGCAGGCCCAGCGCCATCAGAATGATCGGCCAGTAAATCGTGTGGAACCGGATGATCTCCTTGCCGACGAGATGCACGTCCGCCGGCCAGTACCGTTCGAATTTCGCCCGTTCCCGCGGGTCGTCGGACAAATACCCGAGCGCCGTAATATAGTTGGTCAAAGCGTCGATCCAGACATAAATCACATGTTCCGGATCGTTCGGCACCTTGATGCCCCAATCAAACGTCGTCCGCGACACGCAGAGATCCTCCAGTCCCGGTTTGATGAAGTTGTTGATCATTTCGTTTTTCCGGGATTCCGGTTGAATAAAGTCAGGGTGTTCCTCGTAGTGTTTGAGCAGCCGGTCAACATACTTGTTCATCCGGAAAAAGTAGCTCTTCTCCCGTACCAGTTCCAGATCCCGGCCGCAATCCGGACATTTCTTCCCTTCCGCCGCCTGACGCTCCGTCCAGAACGCTTCGCAGGGAGTACAGTATAACCCTTCGTATTCGGCCAGATAAATGTCGTCCTGTTCCACCAGCCGCTGAAAAATTTTTTGCACAACCTTTTTATGGCGCTCTTCCGTCGTGCGAATAAAATCGTCATACGAAATGTCGAGTTCTTTCCAAAGATCCTGAATCCATTGAATGATCTCGTCCACAAACCGCTGCGGCTGTTTCTTGGCTTCTGCGGCCCGCCGCTCAATCTTCTGGCCGTGCTCGTCCGTACCGGTCAGAAAAAACGTGTCATATCCCCGCAACCGTTTGTACCGGGCCATCGCGTCGGCGGCAACGGTCGTGTAAGCATGCCCGATATGCAGCTTGTCGTTGGGATAATAAATCGGAGTTGTAATATAAAACGTCGGTTTTGACATGCTCGTCCCTCCTAACATTGATACCCCAAGCGGCGCATCCGCCAATGTGGGCATCGACGCTGAAAAAGCCTCTCCAATCGCAAGAGAGACAGAATTTTCCGCACGATGTATAGATGTATAAAGGATATTGTATCTTACATCGCGGATAATAACAACTTTTGGAACAGAAGAAAAAATTCATCTCACTATTGACTGTTATGGGAATACTTGGTACGATTGCCTTAAAAAGAAATGTCGATTTTTGTCGTAAGATTGTGTAAAAGGGGAGAGGGATTTATCATGAAATCAACTGGTATTGTTCGTAAAGTGGACGAACTGGGACGCGTCGTCATTCCGATTGAACTTCGGAGAACCTTGGGAATCGGGGAAAAAGACGCCCTTGAAATCTACGTGGACGCCGACCGCATTATCCTGAGAAAATACGAGCCTGCTTGCATCTTCTGCGGACAAGCGGACGAAATCGTGCATTTCAAAGGCAAGAACATTTGCCCGAACTGCATTGCCGAAATGAATCATTAAGCAAATGAAAGGAAAGAAAAACCATTGAATCCATTGAATCGGCTCTTTCCCGTTCAATGGTTTCTTTTTTTTTCCTCCGCGGCTACCACCTCGCGGTAGACCTCCCTTTTCGGCAGATCGCGTTCTTTCGCCGCTTGTTTGATCGCGTCTTTCCTGGTCAACCCTTGTTGAACCAGCGCATCGACATGTTCAACGAGGGTGAGATTTTCCCACCAGGCCGTTGGCCGCCCGTGCGCCGTCTCTCCGCCCGCCCCGGCCACTACCAGCACATATTCCCCCTTTGCCGGCTCCGATTCAAGCATCGCCAGCAGTTCATCCAACGTCCCCCGTGCAAACTCCTCGTACCGCTTGGTCAACTCCCTTGCCACAGTCACCTTGCGGCTGCCGAAGACGTCCAGCAGATCTTGCACCGCTTTCTTCAAGCGATGCGGTGCTTCATAGAAGATCAGCGTTTCCTGCCGGCTTTTCCAACGCTCCAACTCTTTTCTGCGTTCTTTGCGCTCGCGCGGCAGAAAGCCTACAAACGAAAATTGGCCGGTCGGCAGTCCGGATGCGATCAGGGCCGCAACCCCTGCACAAGCTCCCGGAACGGGCACCACCGTATACCCGCTGTTTGCCACCGCCCGGACGATCTCTTCCCCTGGATCCGATATCCCCGGAGTTCCCGCGTCAGACACAAGGGAAACGTTCAGCCCCTTGTCCAACAACTTGAGAATCTCGTCTTCCATCCGTTTCTTATTGTGTTCATGGTAGGAGATGAGACGCGGACCCTCAATTTCAAAATGGGCCAACAATTTCCGCGTCTGACGGGTGTCTTCCGCCGCGATCACCTGGGACTGCCGCAGCACGTCGACGGCGCGGAACGTCATGTCCCCCAGGTTTCCGATCGGAGTCGCCACGAGAAACAGCGTCCCTTTTTCATGTTTGCCTTGAAAGCTGAACCTCTTGTCCATGGTGATCGCTCCCGCCGTTGTATATTGCGTCGACTTCCGGAGTGAATCGCCCGTCCTCCCCGTAGAGGATCAAAGGCGGATCGATCTTCAGATCCGGTCTCCCGTTTTTGATGGCTTCCACCAATACGATATTGGGTCTCTGATGGACCCGGGGATACACCAAACGCATCCGCTTGGGTTCCAATCGAACACACCGCATCTCATACAACAGATCGGCCAGGCGGTCGGGCCGGTGAACAAACGCCGCTTTTCCGCCCGATTTTGTCATGTGTCCGGCAGCCGTCACCGCGTCACGCAATGTGCAGGCCACTTCATGCCGGGCGATCTTGACGTGTTCTTTCGCGTTGGGATCCCCCTGTCCCACCGGCAAATACGGCGGATTGCAAGTGACGAGATCGAACCCGCCGTGGGGAAACAGGGAAGCCGAATCCCGCATATCCCCTTGCACGATCTCGATCAAATGCCCGAGCCCGTTTCCTTCGACGCTTCGCCTCGCCATATCCGCCAGGCGTTCTTGCAACTCCAATCCGACAATTCGCTTCACGGGATTTCGGGTTCGCGTCGTCAACAAAATCGGGATCACACCGTTGCCGGTTCCCAGATCCAAGACACGGTCGTTCGGACGCACAGTCGCATAATGGGCGAGCAATACCGCATCCATCGAAAACGAAAAGACTTCGTCGCTTTGAATGAGCCGCAACCCCTTCGTCATCAAATCGTCCAGTCGCTCTCCCGGCTCGAGATGAAATGCCACGCGTTTTCCCCCCGCATCGAGTCTTATCCGAACGAAAAAACAGCGCCCGGCATCAGCGACGGAACACCTGCCGGAAAACGGCAAGGACAGGCATCCGGCTGATCAGACGCACGCAGAAACGTTTGTTACGATTTACGGAGAAACGACAGACAAAACAAACAGTCTCCTTCGGTCCGCATGGAACCGTAGTGCACGTGGCAAACATGAAAGCCTTCATGATAGAGACGGGCCAATGCGTCAAATCCCTCCCCCGGCGAAGCGACGGTCTCACCGGTTTTTGCCGTCTGGCGCTCCATGCGATTCCGAAGGTTTTCGTTCTCAATTTGCAATTTGGAATTCTCTTCCAACAGCTCGATGATTTTCTTCTTCAGGCTTCCCAATTCCCCATAGAGTTCCCCGATTCGCTCCTCCAAATGAGCCACCTGGGCAAACACGGCTTGTTTGTCCACGGCCATCTCCCCCACCTCATCCCGTTACTTGTTCGTAAGTGTCGTTTTCAAACTTCAAACAACACATCAAACGACCGCACAGGCCGGAAATCTTTGACGGATTGAGAGACAGATTCTGGTCTTTCGCCATCCGGATCGAGACAGGGTCAAAATCGCCCAGCCAGGAGGAACAGCACAACACGCGTCCGCACGGACCGATTCCTCCCAACAGCTTGGCCTCGTCGCGCACCCCGATTTGCCGTAGTTCGATGCGGGTGCGAAACACCGCCGCCAAGTCTTTCACCAGTTCGCGAAAATCGACCCGGCCGTCCGCCGTAAAATAAAAGATTACCTTGTTACGGTCAAAAGTGTACTCGACGTCAACCAGCTTCATCTCCAACTGATGGTCGCGAATCTTTTCCAAACAAATCGCGCGTGCCCTGACGGCCAGTTCCTTATTCTGCTCCACCTGCTCCGCGTCCTTGCCGTCGGCGATTCGGATAACCTTTTTCAACGGCAGGATGACGTCGTTTTCCGTAACTTCTTTTTTGTCAATGACCACCTGTCCGTATTCGATCCCCCTGGCGGTCTCGACGATCACGTAATCATGCGGTTTCACCGGGAGCGGCCCCGGGTCGAAATAATAGATCTTGCCCGCTTTTTTGAAGCGGACGCCGATCACCGTATATGTCATCGCTTATCCCCCTTGCAGCCTCAATACCATGTGTTCCAGCGCCAATTGCTGGTTCGCATGGGATTGCAATCGCTTTTTGGTCGACAGGACAACCTCCACCATATGGACCAAATCTTCCAAACCGTAGGATGCTGCTTGGGACTGTATACGAGAAAGCTGATTCTCATAAACGATTTGATCTTCCATATCGAGTTTGGCGTTAATTAAATCCCGATACCACCACGCAAGACAATCCAGGAAAGATTCCACGTCCTCGGCGGTCCAACCTGGCTTGTTGATTTTGTCCTGTATAAGAAAAAGAGGATTCCCTCTGTTTGAGTGTATTTCTTCGCTTAATTGTACCACCAGATTTACGGTTTCCGCAAACTTCCCGGACCCGGAAAAATTTCTCGCAGCCTCGACGCTTTCCTTGACAAAAGAAACGAGTTTCGCCCTCGCGGCAGGGATTCCTTCCGCTTGCAGGACAGTTTGAATCGAGTCTGGAGCCATCCGGCGAAACGGAATGATCTGGCAGCGGGAGACGACGGTCGGCAGTAAACCGGATTTTCGATTGGCCAGCAAAATCGCAACGACCGGGGAAGAAGGTTCCTCCAGAAACTTCAGCAGCGCATTTGACGCTTCCGCCGTCATCAGTTCCGCCTTTGTCACGATATAAATTTTGCGGGAAGCCTCCATCGCCTTCAGCGCAAAGGATTTCTGCACTTCCCGGACTTGCTGGATCTTGATCGATTGGCCGTCCGGTTCGAGCAACGCGATGTCCGGATGATTGCCGGAATCCACTCGCCGGCAATGAATGCACGCTCCACAAGGGCGCTCGGCCCCCGTACGTTCGCAAAGAATTCCTTTGGCAAAATGGAGGGCCGTCTCCTTCATGCCGGAACTTTCCGGGCCGAGGAACAAATAAGCGTGCGCCAGACGACCGGTGGCCAACATGTTTTGCAACATTGCGGCGGCAGTCCCTTGAACAGGCCATTTGGGAATCATCACATCACACCTTAATAATACAAATTGACCAGCAATCCTTTGATGTCGCCGATTTTTTTCAGGATTTCAAGCTGGTTCTTTTCTTCTTTCAAGACTTCTTCCGCCAGTTGCGCCATCAATTCGTCGATTTCGGACACGATTTTGTACAATTTCATACGCCCTCGGCGGTCAAACCCCTGCCGTTGCTTGATGCCGTACCCGCCCTTGACGATTTCTTCCAGGAACCTGCGAATCCGTTCCTTGTAGTTCATCAGAGCGCGCCAGGAGCATTGCTTGGAAAGCTCCTTTCCCAACTGATCGATCGATTGAAGCAGTTTGTCGAGCTCCGCTTTTTGCAAGCGTTCCCTCGAGAGCGACAGTATATCTTGAAAGGCAGGGCGATTGACATCCCCTGCCTGTTTTTCTTCGCGCAACCCCAATTGTTCGATAAAAGTGCCTGAACTGCGGTTAATTTTCATATAACCCCCGCCTTCTGCAAGCGGAATACGAGGAACCTTTCCCGGTCTCTCCGAGCAGCCGGCTCATCTCGCGCCGGACTTGCTCCGCGACTTCACCGATCGGCCTGGTTCCGTCGAGCACGATGAAGCGGTCTGGTTCCTGCGAGGCCAATTCGAGGAAAGTTTCGCGAACCCGCGTGTGATAAGCCAGATCCCGTCCTTCAATCCGGTCGGGGCCTCCCCGGGACTGAATCCGTGAAAGGCCTTGTTCCGGAGGAACGTCGATCAAAAAGGTGCGGACCGGCCACAACCCGTCCGTCGCTTCCTCGCTCCACCGGCGAATCATGGCCGGGGGCAATCCCAAACCGACGGCCTGATACGCGATGCTCGCGTCGATATAGCGGTCGCAAAGCACCACTTCTCCCCGCCCAAGAGCCGGCCGTATCACTTCCTCGACATGCTGCGCGCGGGAAGCCGTATACAGCAAAGCCTCCGTTTTCGGAGCCATCGATTTGTTCTCCGGGTCGAGCAACAAGGCGCGGATCTTGTCGGCAAGCGGGGTTCCTCCCGGCTCGCGCGTCGTTGTGCACGCTATGCCGAGCGAGTCCAAATGGTCGGCAAGCAGCCTCAATTGCGTCGATTTACCGGCTCCGTCGGGCCCTTCAAACGTGATAAACAGTCCTGACATCGGCATTCTCCTATCCAATCACTCTCACATACTCAAGCGTCGCGTCTTCCGTGCCTTGAAACCGCGCTCCCGCATTTTTCATTTCCCGCAAACAGCCGACCAGTTCGGCCGTATAGCGCTCCCCGGGAAGAATCAACGGGATTCCCGGCGGATATGGAATGACAGGTTCGGCGGCAACTTGCCCGGCTGCCGCTTGGAGTTCGACGCGGCGGCGGGCGCTATGCAGCGCTGCGCCGGGAAGCATGACCTGCTCCAATCGAAAATGGACCCGATCCAAAATGGCACTTTGCCTTTCCCACGCGGCATCCCCGGTCTTGCCCGCCGGTTCTTGCAACTCGGCCAGAAACCGCAGGCCGTCCAACAGCCGGTTGACCTGCTTTTCCGTATCCGCGTAAGAAAAAACGGCCAGCAGATGACCGTCATCCGCCATTTCAAAAAATATCCCCCGCCGTTCGCGCAGCAGCCGTTCCGCCGCGAAACCGGTCAGACCCAAGCGCCTGACCCGAATCCACCATTTAAAAGGGTCAACCCCTGCCGCATAGGCTCCGCCATCGTAAAGCGCCAATCCTTCGATTTTCGCCAGTTCCTCCCTGCCTTGACGAAGCGCTTGCAGCGCTTGATCCAACAGTTCACGGCCCCGGGTCGCCATCTGCTGGCGGGCCGCGTCCAGAGAAAGCAGCATCAGGTAGGACGGACTCGACGTCTGCACCATCCCCAGCGCGGTCCGCAGCCGCTCCGCGTCATACCGGCCTTTTTTTCCGTGGAGCATCGCGCTTCCCGTCAATGAACCGAGCGTCTTGTGCGTGCTTTGAACCGCCAGATCCGCGCCGGATTGGATCGCGGAAACGGGCAATTTTTCGTGGAACGGAAAATGGGCGCCATGGGCTTCATCGACCAGCAGGAGCTTGCCGTGACGGTGTATTTCCTCGGCAATTGCGGCAATATCCGAACAAACCCCCTGGTAAGTGGGGCTGGTAATCAGTATCGCGCGGGCGTTCGGGTGTTCCGACAGCGCACGTCTGACCTCCTCCACCCGAATCACGGTCGAAATTCCAAACCGTTCATCCACCTCGGGATAGAGATAGACCGGCCTCGCGCCTGTCAGCATTACCGCATGGTGGACCGATTTGTGGGCATTTCGCGGAATGACGATTGTCTCGCCGGGGCGGCAGGCGGTAAAAATCATCGCCATATTGCCGGCCGTCGAACCTCCAACGAGAAAGTGGGTTTCGTCACTCCCAAACGCCTGCGCGGCCAGTTGCTGCGCCTCCCGGATCGCCCCTTCCGGCTGATGCAGGTCATCCAAACCGGGGAGTTCCGTCAAATCGAGCCGCAACGCTTGTTCCAACCAGACCGCGGCATCCGGCGGGAAGCCCCTTCCCATTTTGTGGCCGGGTACGTGCAACGCCAACGGATTCGCTTTCAGATGTGCCCGCAAAGCCTCCAAAACGGGAATTCGCTGTTGATCCACAATAAACGGCCTCCATCTCCATCCAAACCGGCGTAAAAATATCTCTTTTTACAATTATAGACCGGCTAAAATATTTGTTTCAACCGGATCAAACGGAAAACTCGCTTCCATCATCGGCGAAGCGGGCGGCGATATTATTGCGGTGGACGTCATGAACCACATTCCGATTTTATTTTTAAAAATTTTCCGGAAAACCGTGAGCCAAAATACGGCAATCCGATAAAAAACAGGGTATACTTAAGTTATGCGACTGTTTGCATATCGAAAAGGAGCTGGTACATATGAATGACATCGTCAATGTGCTGAACAAGCAAATTGCCAATTGGAGCGTGCTCTTCGTCAAATTGCACAATTATCACTGGTACGTGCAAGGCCCGCAGTTTTTCACGTTGCATCTGAAATTCGAAGAATTTTATAACGAGGCCGCCCTCCATATCGACGAGTTGGCGGAACGGCTGCTGGCCCTGGGCGGCAAACCGCTTGCCACCATGCGGGAATATCTTGAGGCCGCAAGCGTGAAGGAAGCAACCGGCCAGGAGTCGGCGGAACAGATGGTGCAAATCATAGCGGACGACTTCTCCATTATCATATCGGAATTAAAACAAGGAATGGAGACCGCGCAACAACAAAACGACGAAACAACCGCCGACATGCTGCTTGCCATCCATACCCAATTGGAGAAACACGTTTGGATGCTGCGTGCGTTCCTGAAGTGACACAAAGCCCTCTTGCTGGCGCTGCCGGCAGAGAGGGCTTTGCCGCGAAATCAGGGGTGCTATAATGGACTTGAAAAAATGCTCAGGAGGTACCTTGATATGTACGTCGTAATGAACGTTCTGCAAGTTCCCGCGGAAGGCAAGGCCAAAATGATCGAACTGTTTGGCAACAGCGCGGAGAATATGAAGCAGGTTCCCGGTTGCCTGGAATTCATGTTCCTCAACTCCACCGATGAGGACAAACAGGTTGTGTACACCAAATGGGAAAGCAAGGAAGCGTTTGTCGCCTGGACGCAAAGCGAGGCGTTCCGCAAAGCGCATGACGAGCGGCGCACCAGAGGCTCTACCGCCACCGGCTCCAAACTGGAGACTTACGAAGTGGTACACAGCACATGATGCAAAGAGGGGGTGCGGAAGCACTCCCTTAACGATTTCGTTGTCCCAACTACATTTGTTTCACAAGAGTCTTTTTCCCATTCCCACCTTGTGTTTATTTTCTTGACCACAATCACAGGAAAGGTGACTCCTAACACTTGAAAGACAGCAGTTCCTAAACTAAACTCCATCAAAGTTCCCCCTAATCGTTCAACAGCACGCCTATTTCCTCTTAGCAAAAATCCCATAAAGAAGAATGAATAAAAAAATTAAAGGCTTGGACCAAACAGCCCGCGGCGCGTAAAGGGGGGCGACCGCTGCCGGCATCACCGACGCACGCGGTTAAAGGACGGTGACGCAGGAAGAACGATGGGCGATGTTGCATCAGATGAAGGGCGAGAAATGAGCGAATCCTCACCGGGCATGGGTTCGGTGGAGGTTTTTCAATCCAAATATCGTTTAAGTTCTTCCCAAAAATTCTCTCGGGCGCCGGCCATAATGATAACGACGACATCTCCGTTTTCGTTCTCCGTGATCCGGTAGGCGATTTCATAGTTTGTTCCGCGATAATATACATCATAACCCATGATGCCGGCAAGCGGTCCGGTTTTTGGTTCTCCGATATACGGATCTTCTTGGATTTCCCGAATCGCTTTCTTGAAAGCGTCTTTCAATCCTTTTTCGACGAGCTTTTTGAAATATCGTTTAGCGGGAGGCATGTAGACAACAGAAACCAAAATTTCAATCCTCCGAATCTCCAAAGATTTCATCGGTTTCATCGTGCCCGGTTGCATTTCGTGCCAATTCATCTGCTTCTTCGATCATTCGGAGAACAGCCGGACGAACTTTCGCCTTGATCCGTTCAAACTCCCGAAGCAATTCTTGTCCCGAAAGTCCCTGTTCAATTAAATCCTTAAGAATCTCAACAGAAAAATCGTCTTTAGACTCCCGAATCGGTCGAATGACGATTTCATCGTCACGCATAAAGCATTCGACCGTATCCCCGATCTTCAATTTTTCGAAAAATTTCTGCGGTATCGTCACTTGCCGCTTTGAGGACACGCGAATAAATTTCGATTCCATCGGTGCACTCCCCGTTCGTTCAGCCACCGTTGCCATGATTCTTACCTCCATTTTATCCAGGTTTTTGTTTTTTATTCTTGGTTACTTTGTCTCTTGGTTTCTTGGTTCTTTGTCTCTATTATACATTTAACAGCTCATATTTCTCAATATATCTTCGCCCATTTCGATCAACACGACCATTTCGGTCAATGCTGTCATGTTGACCAAAGGATCGCTTCATGCGTATTGCAATCCAAACAGATGTAATTGACGACCTTGTTCTTTCTTTTCCAGGTATTTGCTTTCTTTTCTTATTTCTTTTCTTGTTTCCTTTCTGGCCGTGTTTGGAAACCGGACACACTGTCAATCATTCCTTGCCCCTCCTTAAACGGTTCATCTTCAACACGTTTCAAAGGGACTTTCGACCACCATAGCAAGTAACTCGTGCGGTTTAATCGAGTAGGAGGGGGCGGC
>NZ_JBZCSF010000017.1:0-57301 GCF_058273125.1 Effusibacillus sp. SKA8
TCCAATGCTTCATTCAGGAAAGATACCGTTGGGTGGTCGACATGGACCTGGAAAAATTCTTTGACCGGGTGAATCACGACATCCTGATCGCGCCGAAAACGATCGAGTGGTTCAAGGAACGCATCCGCGTCATCACATCCAGAACCCGGCCTGTATCGATGAAGCAGCGGATTGAGGAAATAAACCGCTACATCATGGGTTGGGCAGGATACTTCCACATCGCCTCGGCCAAGAACCACTGCGAGTCACTAGACCAGTGGATCCGGCGGCGACTCAGAATGTGTCTATGGAAACAATGAAAACGGGTGCGAACGCGCTATCGGGAACTGCGTGCACTTGGGGTCCCGGAATTTGCGGTTCACCAAATGGCCAACTCCTGCCGCGGGGCATGGGCCATGTCCCGCAACCTCAATAATGCCCTTGACACTTCCTATTGGGAAGCACAAGGGCTGAAAAGTTTGCTTGTTCGTTATTTGGAACTTCGTGAACCTTTTGGAACCGCCTAGTGCGGACCCGCATGCTAGGTGGTGTGAGAGGACGGGGGTTAGCCGCCCCCTCCTACTCGATTGATGCGCCGGTCGCCCCGACAGCAAAGACAGTCGGGAATTCGGCACGGCGCTGCTGCGGGGTGTCATCGGGCACGCCGGAACCTGCATATCTTTGCGAACGCCGTCATAAGGTAGTAAAAAATGATAGAGTCGGAAGGAGCAGCGGATATGGACAAGTCTCGAATGACGTTTACCTTTCGTCCGGTCAGCAAGGAACCTGTGGCGGGGACCGGCAAATGGCGGGGCAGCCGCCCGTTTGAGTTTCATTCGCGTCCGGAACGAAAGCCGTACTGGCGCAATGCGGACCGGTGTTCAAAACGGGATGCGCTCCCCCGTTTCCAGCGTTTCGCATGGTTGCTGCCGGCGGCTTTGGCTGTTCTGACCGGTACAATTTTGGGGAGCGGAATCTTGTTTTTGTTCAGGAACACAAGCCACGAGTCGGGTCCCACTGTCACTGCGGTCAACTCACGCCCGCAAGGGGGCGCTGCCGTTGTGGTCGCCCAGTCTTTGCCCGGATTGGAACTGGTCGCTTACCAAGTCAGCGCTTATACCGATTTTGACAGAGCCAAAAAAGGGGCTTCCGAATTTGAAAAAATCGGGGTCCGTCCGGTATTGCGCAACTCCGGCCAGATCCAGCTGTTTGTCGGGATCGCCCGGGACAGGGCACAGGGACAAGTAGTGGCGGACGCTTTGAATCGGGCAAAGATTCCTTACTACGTCAAAGACTACAAAGTGGTCCAAAAAAAAGGCGTGATCCAGGGAATTCCGGCAAAAGACGGGACCACGCTCGCTAGTGTCCTGACCCAGGCCGTTCAAACGATACAAGAAGGAATCGCGTTGGCTACCGGGAAAGCGCCGGACAAAAGCGCGGTTGAAGCATGGGGCAAACGGGTACAGTCCCTTGACGGACAGATTGGAATGGCCCGTGCAATTTTGGAGAAAGCGGGCAAAAACGGTGAAGTCGCCCGCCTGAACGATCTGCTGCAGCAGTTGCAGGAAGCCGCCACCGCGATGACACAGGCGAAAGAAGTGTTGGACGTGCAGCGTTGTCTTACGCAAAGCGTGGTCGATTACGAAGAATTAATCAACAAATTGGTACCGTAATGCCCTGTGCCCCGTCCCGCTTTTTGATATTCCCCATTTTGCGCTTCTTTTTGCGCTCCTTTTTTGGAAAGAATCCGGAAACTGTGATATGCTGGAAAAAGACTGACGTTACATTGAAAAAGGGGTCGTGGACGATGACGGAAACCCGAACGGAAAAAGACCTGTTGGGTACGAAAGAGGTGCCGGCCGACGCGTATTACGGCATTCAGACGCTGCGTGCGGTCGAGAATTTTCCGATTACCGGCATTCCGCCGCACAAAGAATTGATACGGGCGTTGGCGGCGGTGAAAAAAGCGGCTGCCATGGCCAATCGGGAGGTCGGCGTATTGCGGCCGGACATTGCCGATGCGATCATCCGGGCGGCTGATGAGGTTCTTGCCGGCAAACTGCACGATCAGTTTATCGTCGACTCGATCCAGGGCGGTGCCGGCACGTCGATGAACATGAACGCCAACGAAGTGATCGCCAACCGGGCCATCGAGTTGTTGGGAGGCAAAAAGGGAGAATATATCAAGTGTTCGCCCAACACCCACGTCAATATGGCGCAGTCGACAAACGACGTGTTTCCGACCGCAATCCGGATCGCTTCCCTTAATGTGGCCAAAGGGGTGCTGGAAGCGTTGGCCGGACTGAAAACCGCGCTGGAAAAGAAAGCGGTGGAGTTTGACATCGTGATCAAAATGGGCCGTACCCATTTGCAGGACGCCGTGCCGATCCGGATGGGACAAGAGTTTGGCGCGTACGCCCGGGTGGTGGGGCGCGACATTGAGCGGATCGCCCGTTCGCTTGATAACCTGCGGGAGATCAACATGGGAGCGACAGCGGTGGGAACCGGTTTGAACGCGATGCCGGAGTATATCGCGAAAGTCACGGAATATTTGCGGCAGATCACCGGGCTCGATCTGAAACGGGCGGAGGATCTGGTCGATGCGACCCAAAACACGGACGCTTACACGGAAGTGTCCGCCGCTCTGAAAATCTGCGCCGTCAATCTGTCGAAAATCTGCAACGATATCCGGCTGATGGCATCGGGACCGCGCACCGGGTTTGCCGAGCTGAAACTGCCGCCCCGTCAGCCCGGATCCTCGATCATGCCGGGCAAAGTCAACCCGGTGATGGCGGAAGTGGTCAATCAGGTGGCGTTTCAAATCCAGGGTAACGACCAGACGATCTGTCTGGCTTCGGAAGCGGGACAATTGGAATTGAACGTGATGGAACCGGTGCTGGTGTTTAACTTGTTACAATCGCTGTCGATTTTGCAAAACGCGGTGCGGGTGTTCACCAAGTATCTGGTGGAAGGGCTGGAGGCGAACGTGGAGCGGTGTCGCGAACTGGTAGAAAACAGCGTCGGTGTCATCACCGCCATCAACCCGCATGTCGGGTACGAAACCGCGTCGGTCATTGCGAAAGAGGCGATCGCCACGGGCCGTCCCGTCCGGGAAATCTGCCTCGAAAAAGGGGTTTTGACGAAAGAAGAACTTGACGTGATCCTCAATCCTTTGGAAATGACGACGCCGGGGATCGCTGGCGCGAATCTGTTGTTCGGAGAGCGAAAATAGAGATGCCGGGAAAGCGGATTGTTTTTCCGCGTCTCGTCTTTAATTTTTTGTGCAGCAGGAAGTACTCCGATCCTTGTCGAATAAATGACAAGATTGTCGATCTCTGGCAAGTGGACATGCGGTTCCAAAGGGGGTATGATTATGGCAAGGTCATCCTCCAACATATGGAGACTGATTTTGATTTTGATACTCGGACTCACGATCGGCACGATCGCGGGCGATCTGCTCGGAAAAGCTTTTCAGCTTCCCTGGCTGACTCAGGCGTGGACACCCGTCAGATGGAATCCGGCCGGAGATTTTGGGATTGTCAAATATGATCTCGATCTGCAGGTCAGACTAAATTTGGCAAGCCTGATCGGATTGGGCCTGGCTTACTGGATTTCAAGAAAGATGTAGGTGATGCGCGTGGGCAAGCTGATTCTTGCGTCCGGTTCGCCGCGGCGGCGCGAGCTTCTCGCCGGTTTGGGGCTGAATTTCGAGGTTTTGGTGCCCGCTGTGGACGAAACGGTTGACAAGCTCTCGCCGGAGGAAACGGTTCGCACGCTGGCGTTCAGAAAGGCGTCCGCCGTTGCGAATACTGTACGGGATGGAATCGTAATCGGGGCAGACACGATTGTTGTACTAGACGGACGCATACTTGGCAAACCTGTGGATAAGCAGGATGCCTGCGACATGCTTGGCAGATTGCAGGGAAAAACCCATACGGTTTATTCGGGAGTGGCGGTGATTGACGCGTCCACCGGCAGACACTTGGTCGGACATCGCTTGACGCACGTACATATGCGGTCTCTGACTGACACTGAGATTGCAGCGTATGTCCAGACCGGCGAACCGATGGACAAGGCGGGTTCATACGCCATCCAGGGCATCGGATCGACGATTGTTGACCGGATCGACGGGGATTATTTTACCGTCGTCGGACTTCCCATGGAATTGCTTGCTTCGATGTTGGCTTCCTTTGGTGTTCATGTGTTGAAGGCGACGGAAGAAAGCAAGAGGTGAGCTGATTGAAAACCGAAGAAACATCGCGTGTGCTCGTCCGCGATGTGCCGGCGGAGGACCGGCCGCGGGAGCGCATGCTCCGCGATGGAGCCCCCAGCCTCAGCAATGCGGAACTGCTGGCGATCCTGCTGCGCACCGGTTCCAACGGACAGTCTGTAATGGGATTGGCTGAACGCCTGTTGTCTCATTTCGGGGGGCTTCGTTCCTTAATGGAAGCGGACATTCGAGAAATGACCGACATTCCGGGAATAGGTCCCGCAAAAGCCCTGCAAATTCAAGCCGCAATCGAAATCGGCAAGCGCATCGCCCGGCTGTCGAGAGAACCGTTGGCCGTAATTCGCAGTCCCCAGGACGTGGCGAACCTGTTGATGGATCGTCTTCGCTTCGAGAAAAAAGAGCATTTCATTGTGCTTCACCTCGATACACGGAATCAAGTGATCGCGGAAGAAGTCGTATCCATAGGCTCTCTTGACTCTTCGATCGTGCATCCTCGCGAAATTTTCAAAACCGCTCTCAAAAAGAGTTCCGCTTCGATCATCTGTGTCCACAACCATCCCAGCGGCGATCCGACTCCCAGCCGCGAAGACATCCTTGTAAGCAGACGCTTGGCTGAAGTGGGGCAGCTTATGGGAATTGAAGTGTTGGATCACGTTGTGGTTGGGGAACAGCGTTTTGTCAGCATGAAAGAACAGGGCTTGTTTTAGCCGTCAGACACAGCATTCGTCTTGAAGGGAGTATCTATCATGTTTAACAGCCGTGATATGGGAATTGACTTGGGGACAGCCAACACATTGGTGTTTGTCAAAGGAAAAGGAATCATTGTCCGCGAACCTTCTGTCGTTGCAATCCGCACCGATACGGGGGCGATTGAGGCGGTCGGCGAACAGGCGAAAATGATGATCGGCCGGACGCCCGGCAACATTGTCGCCGTTCGTCCCATGAAAGACGGTGTCATCGCGGATTTTGACACGACGGCTACCATGCTTCGCCATTTCATCCGGCAGGCGATGAAAAAGAAATCGATTTTCTCGGGGCGCCCCCGGGTGATGGTATGCGTGCCGTCCGGCATTACCGCGGTGGAAAAAAGAGCGGTCGAAGACGCGACTCTGCAGGCGGGAGCACGGGAAGCCCACACGATTGAGGAACCGATGGCGGCCGCCATCGGCGCGGGGCTTCCGGTAGGGGAACCGACAGGTTCGATGGTGGTCGACATCGGCGGCGGCACAACGGAAGTTGCCATCATATCGCTGGGCGGTATCGTTACCAGCCGTTCCATCCGCGTGGCGGGCGACGAGATGGACGAAGCGATCATCCAGTACATCAAAAAAGCGTACAATTTGATGATCGGCGAACGGACCGCCGAAGAACTGAAAATCTCGATCGGTTCCGCAATGCCGTCGGAACGCAGGGAAACGATGGAGATTCGGGGACGCGATCTCGTTTCCGGGCTTCCAAAGACGCTGACGATTTCCGCCGAAGAGATCGCCAAAGCGTTGGGAGATACGGTCAACACGATTATCGATGCGGTGAAAATCACGTTGGAGAAGTCGCCGCCGGAACTGGCGGCCGACATTATGGATCGGGGGATCGTTTTGACCGGGGGAGGGGCGCTGCTCCGTGATTTGGATCGCCTTTTGTCGAAAGAGACCGGAATGCCCGTAGTGGTGGCGGAAAGTCCGCTTGACTGCGTGGCTGTGGGTACGGGGAAAGCCCTCGATTTGATCCATCTGTTCAAAAATCGGGGTGGCTACACTTCCAAGCGAAGATCCTTACGCTAACCGGGAAAAGGATGTGGGTATTCGTGCCCCGATTCAGCAACAACAAACGGATGTTGGTTCTGCTTTTGAGCCTGATCTTGCTGACCGTCGCGGTGTCTTATTCGGTCAAGGAGCGCAAAGACATCACTTGGCCGGAAAAGGTGTTGATCGACGTTTTTTCCTGGGTTCAAAGCGCCGTGTATCAACCGGTCGGGCATATAGCGGGTTTTATTGACGAAGTGGAGCACATTCTCGCATTGTATGAAGAAAACGCAGCATTGAAAGCCAATTTGCAAGATTATGCCACGCTCAGCGCAAGACTGACGGAACTGGAGCAGCGCAACAAACAACTGGAAACGATGTTGAACTTCAAAAATCAGGCTCAGCCGTACGCGTTTAACATGTGGCCCGCCAATGTAACCGGACGCAGCCCCGACAAATGGAATTCGTCGATTACGATCGACAAGGGAGAAAAAGACGGCGTCAAAAAAGACATGGCGGTAATCGCCCCTGACGGCGGTCTTGTCGGGCGTGTCATGAGCGTCGGCAAATTCAGCAGCACGGTCATCCTCATCACCGATACCAACCGGACGGGGATTTCCGCCATGGAACAGACGACTCGTGCGGTCGGTGTCGTCAGCGGATCCAGCAGCGAGTTGGGAGCTGTCGAAATGAGCCTGATTGACCGGGAAGCCAAACTGTCCCCGGGTCAAAAGGTTGTAACTTCCAATTTCTCCATGTTCCCGGCCGGCATTCTGATCGGGGAAATCACTGACGTCACGATGGAAGAATCCGGACTCACCAAAAAAGCGAAAATCAAGCCGGCTGCCAAACTGGATCGCCTGGAAACGGTCTTTTACGTTGAGCGTGCCCAACCGGCCCACAATGAGAGATAAGGAGGAGCTTATGCACCCGGTGTTCCTTTTTCTCGTTCTGCTGTGTGGGTTGATTCTGCAAGCGACTTTGTTCGTGCAAAAACCGTTCAGTTGGGTGCAGCCGTCGCTTCCCGTGCTTTTGATCCTGTTTGTCGCTTATTTCAGAGGGCGCTTTCTGGCGACGATTCTTGGCGGTCTGATCGGTTTGATTCAGGATGTCGTATATGGAAGCCTGATTGGAATGAATCTGTTTTCGTTGGCGGCCACCGCCTATTTTGCCGCTTCGTTGTTCCGGGTGTTTCTCAATCGCAGCTTGATCATGCTGATTTTGCTGATTCTGGGATTTACGGCTGTGCACGAGTTTATGAACTACGGCATGGCCATGATATTCGGCAGGGCGCATCCTGACCTGTTGGCGGTCTTAACGCATGCGGTTCGTCTGATGATTTTCAACGGGATTTTCGGCCTGATCTTGTATCCGTGGGCTGTCAAGCGGCTGCCGGCGGACGAAGAATGGGGGATGGGAGAAGAACATCTCTAATTACTGCAACGGGAGGGAGTTCCCCGGAACGAACATTCCGGATTCGTTTTTTCAGGGAGGAATACGCCCTTGAATTGGCGAATAATTACGAGACGTAGAATGTGATACCGAAGTGTGCGGCTAGACAGGAGGGCCCGAAATGCGGAATCAACCCGGGTGCGAGATGCCTCGCTTTGGCAAACATCCAGTAACAATCAAAGGCATCCGTGATGGATTGGTTTTTCTTTTTGACGATCAATGCCGGTTTGAAGACATTCTGGAGGATCTCAAAAAGAAATTGCAAGGGGCCCAGGCCAAACTTCTGTTCGGGCCGATTGTTCACGTTACGATCCAGACGGGGCGGCGTTTGCTGTCGGAGTTGCAAAAGCAGCAAGTGCGGGAACTGCTGGGCATGCACGGCAATCTGATCATCCGGGAATTTCAGTCGTTGGCGGAGAAGGAACCGGCCAGCCGGATTCCGACAGCCGCTCTTTACAAGGGAACCGTCCGTTCAGGGCAAAGACTCGAATTTGACGGGGATATTACGATCATCGGGGATGTCAATCCCGGCGGCCAGGTGTTGGCAACCGGCGATATTTTTGTGATGGGCACGTTGCGCGGCATGGCTCACGCGGGATGCAACGGCAATGAAAACGCAATCATTGGGGCTGTTTACTTTCAGCCTACCCAGTTGCGAATCGGCAAAGTGGTCTCGCGCTCCCCCGATACCGATTCGCCAATGAACGCGGAAGCGACGGAAATGGAGTTTGCGTACCTGCGCGACGGGCGGATGGCAATCGACAAACTGCTGAACTTGCATTTGATACGACCCCGAAAATAATGCCCGAGGAGGGGTATGTTTTTAAGGAGGGCCTGAAAAATGGGTGAAGCCATCGTTGTGACATCCGGCAAGGGAGGAGTTGGCAAAACCACCACTTCCGCCAATATCGGCACGGCGCTCGCGCTGTCCGGGAAAAAAGTTTGCCTGGTCGATGTCGATATCGGGCTCCGCAATCTCGATGTGATCATGGGACTGGAGAATCGGATCCTGTATGACGTCGTCGATGTGGTAAATGGCACTTGCCGTCTGGATCAGGCATTGATCAAGGACAAGCGCTTCGATCATTTGTGTCTGCTGCCGGCCTCGCAAACAAAAGACAAGACGGCGCTGGTGCCGGAGGCAATGAGACGGATCGTGCTGGAACTCAAGGAAAAATTCGATTTTGTCATCATCGATTGTCCCGCCGGAATCGAACAGGGATTTCAGCTGGCGATTGCGGGAGCGGACCGGGCGATTGTCGTCACAACGCCGGAGAATGCGGCCGTCCGGGATGCGGACCGGGTGATCGGGCTCCTGGAAGGGGCGAAGATTTACGGCCCCAAGCTTGTGATCAATCGGATTCGCCCCCACATGGTCCGGCAGGGAGATATGTTGGACATTGACGACATCGTGTCGATTCTGGCCATTGACCTGCTTGGCGTCGTGCCGGACGACGAAAACGTGATTGCCGGCTCCAATCACGGCGAGCCGATCGTTCTCAACCCGTCCTCCAGGGCGTCGATGGCTTACCGGAACATTGCCAGACGGATTTTGGGAGATGCGGTGCCGCTAATGCACTTGGAGGAGCAGTCCGGGTTGTTCCGCAAATTCAAAAAGATGATCGGATTTGGGAAATAAGTTTGGTCATAACCTTGTCCTGAGGTGAATAAGATATAGCAATTCTCCATGGACAAGGAGGTACGTCTGTGAAACAACCGCCGGATTGGGACGAACAAGATTCCAGTTTTCCGCCTCCCTCGCATCCGATTTTCCGGGGGATTCGCGAACCGGAGGAAGACCCCGGAACAGGGCGGTCTTATTTCGGCATTCACCGTCCGGCCGCTCGTCGCTGGTCGCCACCGGGACGCTTGCCATCCCGGTGGGACGGACCCTGGAGTTCGCACCAGAGGGATAAGCTCTATGACGAGTACGATGAACAGGAAAGCAACCGGATCGTCGCACAGGTGATCGGAGCGGCTGTACTCGTGCTGGTCACGTACGTGATTTTCCAGTCTTCCCATCCTGCGGCAGAACGCGCTCAACAGGTCGTAAGATCCGTCATGACGCAGGAAACCGATTTTTCGGCCGTTTCCAACTGGTTGGCGGCTCATCTCGGGGATGTCCGGCTGGCGATTCCCGCTTCCACCACCGGGTCGAAAACAACTGTCGAAGAGGTGTCTTACACGTCGCCTTTGACGGATTACAAACTTGCGAAGGAGTTTGATCCCGCCAAACAGCCCGCGGTGATCCTGGAGACTTCTCCCGGATCGGAAGTCCGCGCCGTCACCAAGGGGAAGGTTCAGACATTCGATAAAAACGACAAGTACGGAGTCTACGTAATTGTTGATCACGGCGGTTCTTTGGGGCAAACGCTGTACGGCCATTTGGACGCGGTGACGGTGAAGCCGGGGGATTGGCTGTACACCGGACAGATCATCGGCAAAACCGGCAAACGGGAGCCTTCGGATCTGTATTTTGCCCATTTTATCAAAAATAGCCCTGTCGATCCCAAAGACTTGTTGGCACGGGCGAGGCGTTCACCGTGACGGGGATGATGTGGAAGGGATGAAATGGAAGGTTCATCCTCTTTTTGTCGTATTGATGGTTGCCTCCGCGTGGACTCCTTATTTTGTTGAGATGTTGCTCCTGTTTGGCACGGTGATCGTGCATGAATTGGGACATGCGGCTGCCGCGTTTTTGTACGGGTACCGGGTGAAGGAGCTGGAAATCCTGCCCTTTGGCGGTGTCGCCCGGTTGGAACACGGATCGCTGGGATGGCAGCCGCGGCATGAAACGATCATTGCGATCGCGGGTCCGCTTCTGAATTTTGTTATGTTGTTTGCCGCGATCGGGGCGCGGCAAGCGGGACTGTTGCCGGAAAGTGACGCGTCTCGTTTGATTGAAATCAATTTGTCGCTTGCCTTTTTTAATCTTTTGCCCGCCTTGCCGCTTGACGGCGGCAGGATTCTGCGGGCCGCGTTCTCGCGTTCGCTCGGATACCGAAAAGCGACAGGAGTGGCAATCGGGATGGCGTTTCTATTATCCACCGTTTTGATGATACTGGGGCTTTTGGCGTTGGCGGCGGGATTCGTCCAAATCGGAATGGTGACCCTTGGAGCGTTTTTGTTCGTTTCCGCCTGGCAGTTGCGACGACAGATTCACTACGATACGATCCGCTTTTTCGATGCGAAACAACGCCAGCGGCACAATCGTCCGCTGCCTGTCAGGACGCTTGCTGCAACGCCGGAAACTCCGCTTTTGAAAGTGCTGGCACAGTTTGCTCCCGATGCATATCATGTCGTGTATGTAAGAGGCGAACAGCGCAAGGGATTGCGGATTCTGCTGGAAGAGGAACTGCTGGAAGCCGCCATGCGCCCGGGGGGCGTGCGAATGGCAATCGGGCAGATTTTTGCAAAACATTAGTCCTTGGCCGTGTACATGTCCTGTGCCTGCCGCCACTTGAGCCTGCCTCCTCTTGCCAGGTTCCGGTGAGTATGATACGGTTACCTATAGGATCTTTCCGGAGCTTGAGGAGGGACAACGGATGCTCAGCCTGTGCGCGGTTTGTGAATTGAGCGAGTTTGACTTGTTTAAAGGTGTGGAACAGCAAGAACTGGATCAGTTGGGAAAAGGAAGCCAGCCGTCTGTCGTGCCCAAGCGGAATTTCATATTTACGCCGGACGAACCGAGCAACGCGGTATATTTGTTAAAGAAGGGCCGGGTGCGCATCTCCCGGCTTTCCGATACAGGAAAACATTTCACACTCGTGATTTTGGAACCGGGGGCCATTTTCGGGGAAAGCGCGATCTTTGGGGATGAACCGCGGAAGTATTATGCGGAAGCGCTTGACGACGCCTATATTTGCGCGATCAACAAGCACGAGTTCGAAAAAATCGTCGCCCGCAATCCGGCGGTGTCGCTGCGGCTGGCGCAAATCGTCGAGCAGCGGCTGGAAGAAGCCCAGGAGCAAATCGAGAATTTGGTGTTTTATGATGTGCAAACCCGTTTGGCGCGGTTGCTGCTGAAGTTGGCGGACCTGCACGGCGAGCGGGTGAAAGGCGGCGTCAGGATCGGGATTCGCCTGACACATGAAGATATAGCGAGCCTGATTGGTTCAACCCGCGAGACGACCAGCAAGATTTTGAACGAGTTTAAGGCGGCGGGGCATATCGATGTGGAAAGACGGCAGATCATCCTGCTCGATCAGAAAGCACTGGCTGATATGCACTAACAACGGGCAACGGAGTCGGGACGAGATTTACCTGGCTTCGTTTCTTTTTTCCATCTTTCGCAAACCGTATGCATCTGGAAGAAATAGCAAAAATGGCTTGTTCCCGGTAAGCTGCCGGGCTATAATGTAGAAACGAGCGAAAGGGGATACTACAAAAAACGGAAAGGAAGCATATGCTGTGAGTCGTGAAATCTATCTGGACAACAGTGCCACGACGCGTCCTATTCCAGAAGTTTTGGAAGCGATGACGGAAGTGTTGACCCAATTCTACGGCAATCCTTCGTCTTTACATAGAAAAGGGCTCGAGGCGGAAGCAACCATCAACCGCACACGGGAAGACATCGCCCGGTCGCTCGGGGTCAAGCCGGCTGAAATCCTGTTTACCTCGGGCGGAACGGAAGCCAACAATTTGGCGATTCAAGGAGCGGTCCGCCGCTACAAGAACCGCGGAAATCACATCATCACAAGTTCCATTGAGCATTCTTCCGTCTTGGACGTGATGAAACACTTGGCAGGCGAAGGGTACCGGGTGACGTACCTGCCGGTAGACCGGTCCGGTCGCGTTCGCGTAAGCGATGTGGCACAAGCCCTGACCGACGAGACGATTCTGGTCTCGATCATGTATGTCAACAATGAAACCGGCGCCGTTCAGCCGATTCCGGAAATTGGGCAACTGCTGGCCGGAAGTCCGAAAACCCTGTTGCATGTGGACGCGGTCCAAGCGTATGGCAAGATTCCGTTGCGGCCGAAAGAAAACGGGATCGACATGTTGTCCTTTTCGGCACACAAGCTGCACGGTCCAAAAGGGGTCGGGGCGTTGTACCTGCGGGAAGGCGTCGATCTGACGCCGCTCGTCTACGGCGGCGGGCAGGAACGGGGCAAGCGTTCGGGGACGGAGAACGTTGCGGGAATCGCGGGATTCGGAGCGGCCGTCCGGAAGATTTTGCCGGCCGCCGATGCGGACCGCAAACGGATGGAGGCGCTTCGCGATCAACTTATTGAGCGGATCGGCGGGACGATCGCGGGGGCAAGGATCAACACCCCGCAAGAGCATGCGGCTCCTCATATCGTCAATGTGTCGTTTCCCGGTGTGAAGGGGGAAGTGCTCGTTCATGCCCTGGAGACGCAAGGGGTTTTCGTTTCCACCGGCTCTGCCTGTTCTTCAAAAGAAAAAATTTACAGCCACGTGCTGAAAGCCATGGGACTTGCGGAGAGAGAGCTGGAAGGTGCCATCCGCATCTCCCTGTCAACCGAGACAACTGGGGAGGAAATTGCGGAAGCGGTCCGCATCTTGGCCCGAACGGTGGATGATTTGCGGTTATTGACACGGAGGTAAACGAGATGTATTCAATGCTAATCGCCCGCTATGGCGAAATCTCCATAAAAGGAAAGAACCGGTCTGATTTTGAAAAAAAATTGGTCGAAAACATGCAGCAGGCTGTCAAGGGCCTTGGCGACATCAAAATTGTACGGGCCGGCAGCCGGATTATCATTCGCCTGAACGGAGCCGATTACCGTCCGGTTCTGGACAAACTCCGCTGGGTACCCGGAATCGTGTCTCTGTCACCGGTTATTGCCACGCCACGGGACTTGGATCAAATCAAGCGGGCTGCCGTCGAACTCCTGCGGCGGATCGTGCGGAAACCGACCACCTTTAAGGTGGAGGCCCGTCGTGCCGACAAGACGTTCCCGTTGACATCGCCCGAACTCACCCACGCATTGGGCGGTCACATCCTGCGTAACATCTCCCAGTTGAAGGTTGACGTGCACGATCCGGAACTGACTTTCACGTGCGAGATCAGGCAAGAGGAAGCGTATTTGTATGTCGAGGTGATTCCGGGACCGGGGGGATTGCCAGTGGGGTCTTCCGGCAAGGCACTGTTGTTGTTGTCGGGCGGAATCGATTCGCCGGTCGCCGGCTGGATGACAATGAAACGCGGCGTGGAAATCGAGGCGGTGCATTTTCATTCGTTTCCGTTTACCAGTGAACGGGCGCGCAAAAAGGTGGAGGATCTGGCGAGGATTCTGGCTGGCTATGGGGGCAGAGTACGGTTGCATGTGGTCCACTTCACGGAGATCCAGAAAGCGATCCGCCAGCTTTGTCCCGATGAGTTGTCAATCACGGTGATGCGCCGGTTTATGTTGCGAATTGCGGACCGGCTGGCCCATCAGCGCAAGATTTTGGCGCTTGTCACCGGCGAAAGTTTGGGCCAAGTTGCCAGCCAGACTTTGGAGAGCATGTACGCGATCAATCACGTCACAAATATTCCGATTCTGCGTCCGCTGGTTGCGATGGACAAGGTTGAGATCGTCCGCATCGCGAAAGAGCTGGGGACTTACGAGACTTCGATCCTGCCTTACGAAGATTGCTGCACGATTTTTATGCCGAAGGCTCCCCGTACGCGTCCGCGGTTGGGCGAGACGGAAAGGGCGGAGCGGAATCTCGATGTCGAGACGCTTGTCCGGGAAGCGCTGGAGAAGACGGAAACCGTCACTTTCTACAAAGAAATGGAAAACGGGGAAACCGAATAGAAGGCTTCAAACCGGTCACACTATGCTTAGAATCCTTTTGGAAAGGATGTGGTCGGAATGGCAAAGGCGTTGAGATACTTTGGAGCGGCTGCGGTTTTCTTCAACTTGCTGTCCATGTTACTGGCTTTCAGAGGCACAATCCTGAAAAGGCGGCGTTCGCTCAGACTGATTCGGAAAGTCATCAAAAATCTGGTCTGACGTGCAACCACCTGTTCAAGGTGGTTTGTTTATTTTGTTTTGGAAATGGAAATAACCATATGTAGGCGGTTGCCAATTTTTGCAGCACGGTGAATGTCGCAGGGAGGTCGCGTTGTGGATGAAAGCGTTGCGTCAAGACGCTTGGACAGACGATGATGACAGGGTCCTGGCTGAGATTATACTGCGCCACATACAGGGAGGGAGCACCCAACTGGCTGCGTTTCAAGAATGCGCCGAGCGTTTGGGGCGGACGGCGGCCGCATGCGGTTACAGATGGAACGCTTGCGTGCGAAAAAATTACAAATCTGGCATTGAAATTGCAAAAGCGCAGCGGAATCTGGCAAAAGCCGAACGAAAGAACAACGGCAAAATTGCGCGGGAATCGAAAAGCGGCCCGGAAACGCATATTTCAACGCATATTACATGGGACGATTGTTTGCGATTTTTAAGGGAGTACAGGCAAGCGCATTCCGCCCTTGTCGGTCGCGTGCGGAAACTGGAAGGCGATTTGGCGGATGCCGGGAAAGATTTGAAACGGGAAAGGGAGGAAAACGAACGGCTGCGCCGCCAATTCCAGAAGCTGTCGGAAGAGCACGAAGCTGTCAAAGAGGATTATAAAACGCTGGTGCAAATTATGGAAAGAGCACGCAAGCTGACTTTATTCGAACCGGAGTTCGCGGATTCGGACATGGTTACGCGTTTTCGGATGGACGCCAACGGAAATCTGGAAAGAATCAATTGAAAAATGAAAAAGAGGCGTCAAAAACGCGCCTCTTTTCACTTTGGTCCAATCGACCTGCCTATGATGTTACGGTTTCCATACGTACGGGTTTTCCCCCCGGTCCCGCACCGGATCGTATTTTACGGGCGTAAAGCCGAGTTTGATAAAAAAGTCCTGAGCGCCCAAACGAACGTTGGTTTTGATGGGAAGTCCCAGCGACTGCGCATGGCGCACCAGCGCGGAACCGTATCCTTTTCCTTTGTAACCGGGAAGCACTTCCAACTTCCAGAGTTCATAATGATCCTGCGGAGGATCAAAATAACGGTCATACTTTGCTTCGATCCGGTATAAACTCATGCGGGCCACGAGTTTGCCGTCTTCATAGATGCCGTAAAAGGGAGATTCCTTCGTGTCTTCAATCAGATTCGATTGCAGTTCTTCGTGCATCGCCAGTTCTTCCAAACCGTTTTCCCGAAATTTTTTAAACTCTTCCAAGGTTTTATAGTTGATACGGAGCTTTTGCACTTCTGCCATGGCTCCCTCTCCCTTCCCTGACGGTTGTTTCAAGATTTATTATACACGTATCCGGGAAAAACTAAAACGTCTGGAAAGAGGTTCGACATATTCCGCGGCTGAAACTGCGAATGCAGGCGGTTTATGTCAAAAAATGAGGTTTTTTCTTAACTGTTCACGAAAATATCAATTCAGTATAATGGAAAAGTGTGATTCTTGAGGCAAAAAGTATGATTCTGGGTTAAGAAGGAAGAAAACGATCAATGGAAGAGACGTTACTCAATCAGATTGACCGGATGCGGATGGAACTCCATCGTTTGTTCAAACAGTCGGGGAACCTGCTGGACCCCGATCTGATTGAAAAAAGCCAGCAGTTGGATCGTTTGATCCTGTTGCTTTACAAACAAAATGAGGAGCGGTCGACATTTGGAGGAGGGGCGTATGGATCCGATTCACAGCATGGATGAACTTTTGGCGTTTCTGGAGGAATTCCTGCAAGACGCCGCAGTGTGGTGTCGCCTCGAATGGGACAAGCCCGGTCGGTCGGAGCCAATCGTGATTGCGCAGTTCGAGGGGCGGTTTGACTTTTGCGATGTGGTATGGGGTGAAGCAAATCGGGCGATCGCTCTGGAATTTCTGTTTCACCCGCACGGCAGAGGGGACGAACCGCCTGTATTGTCTCTGCCGATCGACCCTGATGATGTGGAAGTCAATCTTTTGGATCGTGCGCTGGAAATCCAAAGCATGGAATTTGGCCTGTTTCTCACGGTCGTCAATCGTTTTTCCGGCTGTTAAGGGATGATCCGGCTACCCTGCGGAAACACTAACGATAAAAAGTGACAGGGAGGCGATCCCGTGAACGAAACCAATTCGCAAAACGAAACGGAACACAGGAAAGAACAGGAGCGTCTGCATAAACAATTTACGCCGATTGAAGAAGAGTATCACGCCGCGTATCCGGATGTGAAAGCTCCTTGGTCATACGGTTTCCTCATGGGGCTGTTCGGCCGTTACGGCATGGGATTTTTGCTGGCCGGACTGGTGGGGGCCGCGATCGCTGTTTTCTTTTGGGTCGTATATATGACAGTCTTTTCCTGATTTTCCGTGCTGGTTTATCCGTTGCCGCCTGCAGCGGTTTTTTCTTTTTTCGTATATAATTCAATTGAATAAGGATTTGATACCGCATGAAATACTTACGCTTCCACGGAGTGAGAAACGGAATGACCCAGTATCTTTTAATCGACCTGGACGACACGCTGATTCATTGCAATCGAAATTTTATCGTGGTACGGGAAAAGTTTGGCCACCGCATGGCCGAACTGTTTCGGGATTATCCGATTGACCTGGATCTGGTTGCCCGGACCCAGAAGCAAATCGACGTTGCCGGTGTCCGCCGGGCGGGTCTCGGGAAAAACCGGTTCCCGGAATCGTTGGTTGAAACGTATCTTTTGATGTGCGGCAAATACGGGAAAACTCCCGATCCGCGGGAAGAACGTGACATTTTTGAGCTTGGCTGCTCGGTTTACGATTTTGAACCCGAACTGTATCCCGGCGCCATGGAAACTCTGGTCACCCTGCTGGATTTCGGTTACGAGCCGTTTTTGTACACCGGCGGCGATTACGAGATTCAAACCCGCAAAATCCTGAATGCCGGACTGGACGCCATCTTTCCGGAAGAGCGGCGCTTTATCTTCGAACACAAAAACACGCTGACATTGAAAAAAGTTCTGCACATGGGCAAGTTTTCGCGGCTGTCGACATGGGTGATCGGCAATTCCGCCCGCAGCGACATCCTTCCGGCTCTGGAGTTGGGGCTGCACGCCATTTATATTCCCGACGCATTCGGCTGGGAATACGACCAAGCGGAGCTTGACCTACCGCCGAGGGGGCATTTCTTTGTGCTCAAGTCGATTACGGAAGTGCCGGATGTGATCGAACAATCGGTGAAAGGGGACCGCGGTGTTTGCGAACATCTGGGGTGATCGGCTATCAAAAATAGAAAACGCGCCGCGAATATTCGGATCGACGCGGACGGATGTCCCCGCATTTGAAGCGACGTTGCGAAAAATAAAAATAAATTTATTCTGGTATTCTGGTATTCTGGTATTCTGGTGAAAAGGGGCTGCCGCGGATGAGTGTACTGTCGCAATTGATGAATTACTTTCGATCACCGGCTCTGAAAGAGAGCATGTATCGAGCGCTTGAGAACCAGGAATGCCAACTGGAAAAGGACAAGCTGCTGGCCGGGGCCGACGGTTACAAGGCAGACCTGTATGTCGAAACGGACGATGCGATCTACCTCGTGAAGACGATTGAGAAGTTTCAGTTGGAGCCGCTCCCGGGCTTTCTTGTGACGGATTTGGTCCAAGCCAAAAAAACCCTGGCCAGCCGGACATACAAACGGGTGGTTCCGGTCATTTTGATCGGCCAAAACACGCAGAGTCGGTCTTTTTTGGAAGCGGTTTACCAAAATCATGTGCTGGTGCTGCAGGGGACCGTGGAAGAGTGCGCTTATCATCTGGAGTTCATTTTGCAGCATCAGGTGACCGCCACGTATCAGATGTCTCCGCGGGTTGCGGAGAATGAAGTTCGTTTTTTCGAAATTTGACGTTCGAAACATTGGGAGGCCCAACATGAACCATCAGGAAAAACTTCGGAATATCGCGATTATCGCCCATGTCGACCACGGGAAGACGACGCTTGTCGACAAATTGCTTCAACAGTCGGGAATTTTTCGGGAAAACGAACACGTTGAAGAACGCGTCATGGATTCCAACGATCTGGAGCGCGAGCGTGGAATCACCATTTTGGCGAAAAATACGGCGATTCAATATAACGGTTACACGATCAATATTGTGGACACCCCGGGCCACGCCGACTTCGGCGGCGAAGTCGAACGGATCATGAAGATGGTGGATGGCGTCCTGCTGGTGGTGGACGCGTTCGAGGGCTGTATGCCGCAGACGAAATTCGTGCTTCGGAAAGCGTTGGAACAGGATCTCGTTCCGATTGTCGTGCTGAACAAGATCGACCGTCCGAATGCCCGTCTGCAGGAAGTTGTCGACGAAGTGCTGGAACTTTTCATTGAACTGAACGCAACCGATGAGCAACTGGATTTTCCGGTTGTGTACGCTTCCGCTTTACAGGGGTATGCGACGACGGAGCCGGATCGGAAAACGGATGACATGAAGGCGCTGTACGAGGCGATTGTCAACCACATTCCCGCCCCCAAAGGCAACCCGTTGGAGCCGCTGCAGTTTCAGGTCACTTTGCTCGATTACAACGATTATCTGGGGAGAATCGGGATTGGCCGCATGCAGCGCGGGGAGATCAAAGTCAACTCGCAGGTGGCCGTTGTCAAAACGGACGGCACGATCCAGAAGTCCCGCGTTACCAAGCTGTACGGGTTTATCGGATTGAATCGGGTGGAAGTCGAAAGCGCGCAGGCGGGCGATATCATTGCAGTTGCCGGTCTTGGCGACATCAATGTCGGGGAGACGGTGGCCGATCCCGACAATCCGGAAGCGATGCCGCTGCTTCGCATCGGCGAACCGACTCTGCAGATGACGTTTCTGGTAAACGATTCCCCGTTTGTCGGGCGAGAAGGCAAACACGTAACCTCCCGCAAACTCAAGGAACGGTTGCTGGCGGAGTTGGAAACCGACGTATCGCTCAGAGTGGAAGAAACCGATTCGCCGGACGCTTTTATCGTTTCGGGACGCGGTGAACTGCATTTGTCGATTTTGATCGAGAATATGCGCCGGGAAGGGTATGAACTGCAGGTATCCAAACCGCAAGTGATTATCCGCGAGGAAAACGGGGTCAAGATGGAACCGTTTGAGCATCTTGTGATCGAGGTTCCGGAGGAGTATACCGGTCCGGTAATGGAACGGCTTGGCGCCCACAAGGCGGAAATGACGAACATGATCAATTACGGAACGGGCAACGTACGGATGGAGTTTCTGATCCCGGCGCGCGGCTTGATCGGGTTTCGGACGGATTTCCTGACCGAAACGCGGGGATACGGGGTGATGAACCACAGTTTTCACTCGTACCAGCCGTACCGCGGAGAAATTGAAGGCCGGCGGCAAGGGGTTCTGATCGCCAGCGAATCGGGATTGGCCACAACTTACAGCATTGAAGGGCTGGAAGACAGGGGCATCATGTTCATTACCCCGGGAACCGAAGTGTATGAAGGGATGATCGTCGGGGAACACAACCGCGACAACGATCTTACCGTCAATGTCACCAAGGCGAAAGCGATGACCAACATCCGTTCCGCGACGAAAGAGGAAACGACCAAGCTGAAAGCGCCGCGCATCATGACGCTGGAACAGGCGCTGGAGTATCTGAACGACGACGAGTACTGCGAAATCACGCCGCAGTCAGTCCGTCTTCGCAAGAAGTATCTGAAGAAGAACGAACGGGACCGCCACGAAAAGCAAAAAGCGTACGCAAACCAGACATGATTTCCCGTGGTTATGCCGTCAGTCAGGCAAAATGGACGCGGACGTTCTTAGCGGTTCCGGACCGGTAGTTTCCATAGGTTGGATGGAGAAGGTGGTCCGCTATGCCCTGACCAAAATTCCGGCAAGTAAAATTACGGCTGCCGTTTCCGTATTTGGATTTGATTTCAATTTAACCACGAAAAGAAATACGTATGTCACACATTCAATGGCCATGCATCTTGCGAGAAGATATCGGAAAAGCATAATTTTTGATCAGGCAAGTCAAACCCCGATATTTCGCTACAAGGATGAAGCAGGAAATGAGCACGAGGTGTGGTTCGAAAATGCGGACAGTATCCGGGCAAAGTTAAACCTGGCACACCGTCTGGGAATCCGGGGGATCGCACTTTGGCGTTTGGGGATGGAAGACCCCAACATTTGGCGAATGATTGCAAGGGAGTTTGTCGTGAAAAAAGCCTAGAATAGTTTGGAATAGAGTGTTGTTTTGTCGTTGTAACCCAAAAAGGCGTATGGAAGCGATGTCCCTACAAGCTTCCAATACGCCATTTTTTACTGACGGCATAACCTCGGTAGGATATCCCGCCGCAAAGGGGGTATTCATTTTCCCGCGCTTGTCGCGCCGCCTGTTTTTCGATTGCGGCAGAAATGGTATAATCAGGGCAAAAGCTCCTGCAAAATTGTGGAAAGGGGATTCCTATGGCCGAAAAAGTGGAAACGGAACTGTCTCAAGAATTGGTGGACTTTCTCCAGGGGGAAAAACTGGTCCTGCTGCATACAACCGATTTTGAAACGGGAGCGCCGAATGTGGCGGCGATCTCTTGGCTACTTGCGATTCATCCGAAACTGATCCGTTTCGCGATTGACCCGCGTTCCCGCGTCGTGTCGAATATCAACAAAGACGGACGCGTTTCGGTTGTGGTTCTGGGTCCCGATTCGTGCTACTCGATCAGCGGCGTCGCGAAAGCGGATACGGAGAACCTGGAAGGCGTTGCGCTGAAAATGGTCAAGGTGGATATCGCCGTCGACGAGGTCTGGGACATCATGTTCTACGGGGCCAAGTTGTCGGCGGAACCCCAATACGAAAAGACGTACGACAAAAAATTGGCGTAAAAATGCGATTCGGAAGTTTACAGCGCGTTAAAAAAGGGATAATGGATAGTAAGATTTTGGCGCGAACCGGCGCGGGGACGGCCGGTAGGAGGGATTTTACTTGTCGGAGAAACCGTTTCTCTTTCCATTGACGATGAAGAATGGCAAAGTTTTCGACTCGGCGGGAAGAGACATCACGGAGGCGTATCAACAGTTTAAACAGGTCGAGGCAGCGGAAAAACTGTGTACCGCGCTGGAGATTCTCGGCCAAGCAAAAGCGGGGGGCGAAGAAACGCGCCACATGCTGTTTGTCGATACGGCATACAAATATGCGGCCGTGGTGGAAACGTTTGTCGGGGATGATCTGTCGGAGCGCCTGAATTTGGCCTATGCGGGGAAGGTGAAGGTCGCCGAGAGCGGTGAGTGGACACTGGGAAAGCTCAACCGGTTCCTGATCCCTTTCACCAGCTTGGCGGATCTCTACAAGCATGTGACGAAAGGCGATCTGACGGTGCATATGGCGGAACAAGCCTGGGATCACCGGGGCTGTTCGTTTTACATAATTAAATCCGAACCGCAAAACAATGTCTGGCAGTAGTCAGCCATTGTTATTTTGGGGTACGCCGGATTACGTGATAAAACCGCCGTTGGGGGAAATCACCTGGCCCGTGATAAAGCCGGAAGAGGGAAGTGCGAGAAACGCGACGACCGAAGCGATGTCCGCCGGAGTTCCCAACCTGCCGACGGGGGTTTCACGGGAAAGGATTTCCAGGTCCGCTTGTTTCAGCGTTCCTGTCATGTCGGTTTCCACAATGCCCGGCGCAACCGCATTGACCGTGATTCCGGACGGCCCCATCTCTTTCGCGAGGGCTTTCGTAAATGCGATCAATCCCCCTTTGGCGGCGGAATAGGCGACTTCTCCCGAGCCGCCGGCGATCCCCCAAATCGACGACATGTTGACGATGCGTCCGTACCCCTTGCGGATCATTGCGGGCAGCACTGCTTTCGTGCACAAAAAAGGGGCTTTTAAGTTGGCGGCCATCACCCGATTCCACTCGTCCTCGGTGGTGTCGATCAACAGGCTGTGGCTGGCGATTCCCGCGTTGTTCACCAAAATATCGGGTTTGCCCAAGTAGAAAGAGGCGGTTTCGACCAGACGGGCGACGTCCTCTTTTTTTGTCACGTCCGCTTGTACCGGGAGAGCCTTTGCTCCGATCCTTTCGCACGCAGCCGCCACTTCTTCCGCCGATTCTTTCGAGTGGATGTAGTTGACCGCCACGGCGGCGCCGAGTTCCGCCAATTCCATCGCGATGGCGCGCCCGATGCCGCGCGAGGAGCCCGTCACGATCGCGGTTTGCCCCGCCAAGGGTCGTAGGATCTTGTCCACTTCCAATTCCTCTTTCATGTCTTTTTCCTCATCTTGTCCCTAAGCTTAGCATGAATTGTGGAAAAAAGGAATCGCGGAAAAAAGAAATAATGAACGAGCGCTCGTTCATGAGAGGATTTTTCGTGTATATTGTAGAAGTAAAAATAAAAGGAGAGTTGGAAGATTCATCGACAGGGGGATCGCCATGTTTTCGAAAATCCTGATTGCAAACCGGGGAGAGATCGCGGTTCGCGTCATGCGAACTTGTAGGGCCTTAGGCGTCCGAACGGTTGGTATATACTCGGAGGCGGACGCGGAGGCGCTGCATGTAAAAATGGCCGACGAGGCTTATCCGGTGGGGGGACCGCGGGTCAACGAGAGTTATTTGAACATCGACAAGATCCTTGAAATCGCGAAACAAACGGGAGCGGAAGCGATTCACCCCGGATACGGGCTGCTGTCCGAGAATGCGGCTTTTGCGCGCAGATGCGAAGAGGCGGGGATCGTGTTCATCGGTCCGTCGCCGGACGTGATTGCCCGCATGGGCAGCAAAATCGAATCGCGCAAGGCAATGGAAGAAGCCGGAGTGCCGGTGGTGCCCGGCATCGCCCATCCGCTGGCGGACGCGGAAGAAGCGGTGAAAGTGGCAAACGGCATGGGCTATCCGGTAATGCTGAAAGCGTCGGCCGGAGGCGGCGGCATCGGGATGCAGATCGTGCGAAGCGATGAGGAACTGCGCAAGGCGTTTGCCGGCAATCAAAAGCGGGCGGCCGATTTTTTCGGGGACGGGGCGATGTATATCGAAAAATGCATTGAGCGCCCCCGGCATATCGAGATTCAGATTCTGGCCGACAAGCAAGGGAACACCGTGCACTTGTGGGAGCGGGAGTGTTCCATCCAGCGGCGCCACCAGAAAGTGGTGGAAGAAGCGCCCTCCCCGTTTCTGGATGAGGCAACCCGCCTGAAGATGGGAGAAGCGGCGGTAAAAGCCGCGAAATCGTTGGGATACAGCAATGCGGGAACGATCGAATTTCTCGTCGACGCGGAAAAGAATTTTTACTTTCTGGAGATGAACACGCGCTTGCAGGTGGAACATCCGGTGACGGAAGAGATCACGGGGCTGGACTTGGTTGAGCGGCAACTGCGGATCGCCTGCGGCGAGCCTCTCGGCTTCGACCAGGACCAGGTGAAACGCGACGGCCATGCGATTGAGGTGCGCATCTATGCGGAAGATCCGAAGACATTTTTCCCTTCTCCGGGGACGATCACGAAATTCGTTACGCCGGAGGGCCCGGGAATTCGGCATGAATTGGCGGTGAGCGAACGCTCGGTCGTGACTGCTTTTTACGATCCGATGATTGCAAAGCTCGTGGTAAAAGGAAGCACCCGTGAAGAAGCGATCGATCGTCTGCAAGCTGCGCTTGCCGCATATGAAGTGGAAGGCATTAAGACAAACATTCCGATGCTGAGAGAAGTGGCCGCGCATCCGGCCTTTCGGGCGGGGGACACTACGACGGGGTTCGTGGCGGATCACTTGCAGGGCAAATAAGAAAATGGAGGGAATGCAAGATGAATCAGGTATTGGCGAGCATGGCGGGAAACGTGTGGAAGGTGCTTGTGAAGCCGGGAGACAAGGTGGAAGCCGGACAGGATGTGGTGATTCTCGAGTCGATGAAGATGGAGATTCCGATAGCGGCCGATTTTGCCGGTACGGTGAAGGAAGTCAAGATCAACGAAGGCGATTTTGTCAACGAAGGGGACGTGTTGGTCGAACTGGTATAGGCGAATCCACCGAAGTGATGAGGAGCACGGGCTTATCACTTGATGGGCTTATCACTTTATGGTTGGGGAGGAGGGGCGTGCCTGTGCGGTGGCCGGAAACTGTAACTGTCAGGGAAGTGGGGCCGCGGGACGGGTTGCAGAACGAAAAGGCGTTCATTGCGACAAAAGACAAAATTGCCTGGATTGACCAACTGTCCGGTTCCGGGCTGAAATATATCGAGATCACTTCATTTGTCAACCCGAAATGGATTCCCGCACTTGCCGACGCGTTTGAGGTTGCGAAAGGGATTGAGCGGGTGCCGGGGGTGACTTACACCGCACTGGTGCCCAACCGAAAAGGGCTTGAGCGCGCGCTTGCGGCAAACATCGACGAAACGGCCGTTTTCATGTCCGCCAGCGAGACCCACAATTTGAAGAATATCAACAAATCGATCGCGGACACGTTCCCCGTGCTGCAGGAAGTGGTCAAAGATTCGTTGGCGGCAGGGATTCAGGTGCGGGGATATGTGTCGACCGTTTTTGGCTGTCCGTACGAAGGGCCTGTCAGTGCGGATGCGGTGATCCGGGTGGCGGAGCGGTTGTTTGAAATGGGAGTCGGTGAGTTGTCGCTTGGCGATACCATCGGCGTCGCGAATCCCAGGCAGGTGCAGGAGATGCTGGAAGTCCTCCTGAAACGTTTCCCTGCAGAAAAATTGGCGATGCATTTTCACGACACCCGCGGCACGGCGATGGCCAACGTGTTGGCGTCGCTCGACATGGGCATCGGGATCTTTGACGGCGCTGTGGGGGGCTTGGGAGGCTGTCCTTACGCGCCGGGAGCTTCCGGCAACCTGGCAACCGACGACTTGCTGTACATGCTGGAAGGGATGGGGGTGCAAACGGGAATCGACCGGGAAAAATTGCTGTCCGCCGCCCGCTTTATCCAGGCAAAAGTGGGGCGTCCGCTGCCCAGCCACAACCTGCAGGCCGCCGGAAATGCTGTGGGTGACAAGTGCCCGGGGTAAACAGGGATAAGCGGGAGACTAGCGGGAACTGTTTCGGAGGCCGCTTATCGAGGGGCTGTTATCGGGATGAAAGGAGAGGCATTCATGAACGACAAAGCGGTTTTGGTATCGAAAAGGGAGGACGGAATCGCGACAATCACGCTAAACCGCCCGGAAGCGGCCAACGCCCTGTCGCTGCAGATGCTTTGCGAACTGCATGAGGCGATCGGGGAAATCAGGTTCGACCGCTTTGTCCGCTGCGTGATCGTCACCGGAGCGGGCGAAAAAGCGTTTTGCGCCGGAGCGGATTTAAAAGAGCGGGCCGGGATGGACACGACGCAGGTCCGCAAAACGGTGTCTTTGATCCGGGGCAACCTCAATGATCTGGAATCGCTGCCGCAGCCGGTTATCGCAGCCGTAAACGGGGCGGCGTTCGGCGGCGGAACGGAATTGGCGCTGGCTTGCGATATCCGTGTCGCTTCCGAGCAGGCGAAGTTCGGTTTGACGGAAACGTCGCTCGGGATCATACCGGGTGCCGGCGGAACCCAGCGCTTGCCAAGGTTGATCGGGAAAGGGCGGGCGAAAGAACTGATTTTTACCGCGCGGCGAATCGACGCGAAGGAAGCGCTTGCCATCGGGCTGGTTGAATATGTCGTCCCCGCCGGGGCGCTGCTTGACAAAGCGTTGGAGATTGCCGGTCAGATCGTCCGCAACGCGCCGGTCGCGTTGGCGCAGGCAAAATACGCGATTGACAGAGGCTATGAGGTGGATTTGCACACGGGACTGGCGATCGAGATGAACGCGTATGAAGTGACGATTCCGACGAAAGACCGGTTGGAAGGGCTGCGGGCGTTTCGGGAGAAACGGGCGCCGCGCTATACGGGAGAGTAAGAGAAACAACGTTATATCGGTGGAAGAAAGGTGGGAGCAGCCGTGTCGTTTGCGAACGAACTGCGGGCGCGCGTCGAACAGATCAAACAGGGAGGCGCGCCCAAATATCACGAAAAGAATGCGGAACAGGGAAAGCTGTTTGTCCGGGACCGCCTGAAGTTGTTGTTCGATCCGGGATTTGAACTGGAAGACGCGTTGTTTGCCAACTGTGTGGCGGAAGATCTGCCGGCCGACGGCGTGGTGACCGCGATCGGCAAGGTGAATGGGCAAATTGTGTGCGTCATGGCGAACGATTCGACGGTAAAAGCCGGTTCCTGGGGGGCGCGGACGGTTGAGAAGATCATCCGCATCCAGGAGACGGCCGAGAAACTGCGGGTGCCGTTGCTCTATCTGGTGGATTCGGCCGGGGCGCGAATTACGGACCAGATCGAAATGTTTCCGGGACGGCGCGGTGCCGGGCGGATTTTCTACAATCAGGTGAAGCTGTCGGGGAAGATCCCGCAGGTATGCTTGTTATTCGGGCCTTCCGCCGCAGGCGGCGCTTACATTCCCGCGTTTTGCGACATCGTGATCATGGTCGACGGCAACGCTTCCATGTATTTGGGTTCGCCCCGCATGGCGGAAATGGTGATCGGGGAAAAGGTGACGCTCGAAGAGATGGGCGGAGCCCGCATGCACTGCTCCGTCTCGGGTTGCGGGGACGTGCTGGCAGCCAGTGAAGAGGAAGCGATCGCGTTGGCTCGCCAATACCTGTCCTATTTCCCGGCCAATTTTTCCGAAAAACCGCCGGTGCGGGAAGGGAAAGCGCCGAAACGGTTCGACAAGACGCTGGAGGAGATCATACCGGCCAATCAGAACGCGCCCTTTAACATGTATGAGCTGATTGACCGCATCATTGACGAAGGGTCGTTTTTTGAAATCAAGAAATTGTTCGCCGGCGAACTGATCACCGGTTTGGCCCGCATGGACGGCAGACCGGTGGGGATTGTCGCGAACCAGCCGCGGGTCAAAGGCGGCGTATTGTTCCACGATTCGGCGGACAAGGCGGCGAGATTCATCACCCTCTGCGACGCGTTTCACATTCCGCTGCTGTTTCTGGCCGATGTGCCGGGCTTCATGATCGGAACGAAGGTGGAACGGGCGGGTATCATCCGCCACGGCGCCAAGATGATTTCCGCGATGTCGGAAGCAACGGTGCCGAAGGTTTCGGTGATTGTGCGGAAGGCCTATGGCGCCGGCCTGTATGCGATGGCGGGCCCCGCCTTTGAACCGGACTGCTGCCTGGCGCTGCCGACGGCGCAAATTGCGGTGATGGGGCCGGAAGCGGCGGTCAACGCCGTGTACGCCAACAAAATCGCGGAACTGCCGGAAGCGGAGCGGGCCGCGTTTATCGAAGCGAAACGGGAGGAGTACCGCCGGGATATCGATATCTACCGTCTGGCTTCCGAAATGGTGATCGACGGCATTATCCCCGCCAATTCGCTCAGGGAAGAACTGGTGAAGCGGTTTGCAGCTTATTCTTCGAAGTATCTCGTGTTCTCGGAACGCAAACATCCGGTGTACCCGGTATGAGAGAGTGTCGGCATCAGGGCGTCTTCCGCCGGAGGGGAACGGGCTGCTGCCGTTGCCGGGCCGGTTGATGTCCGGTGCCGGAAGGAACGGGGAGGTTTCCAACGCTGGGGCCTCCTCTTTTGATTACATACACGGACAAAAAGAGTGGCACGATGACGCTTATATCGTGGCCAATCGTCCAGCTCTTGAAAAATTAAAGGAACTGAGGATGTTTACGCGATCAACGGAATACTGATTTTTTCTCCCTCTCCCCTGCATGGATGAATCAATCAGGAAAGGAGAGGGATTTTTTTGCCTACTGGAACAACAGCCATTTGCAGGGTGTGTCACAGACCTTTACGCAGCCGCCTGAGCATTCTGCAGGGAGTGGGTCCCGTCTGCTCCAGGAAAGTGCGCCAAGCGCTGGAGGAATGTTCAACGGGTCATGCGGGGAGAAGCGGAACCGGATGAGCAAATCGCCTACGCCATGTCTCCCGAAGAACGACAGAGGGCGATAGAAACCCGGGTTCGGGAAGCCTACCTGAACCAACTCCGACAACGGACACACCCAAGTCGGGAACCCGTTTATGTGGAGGTGGAAAGCGTCACCTGCAATCTCGATCAGGAACGAACTCAAGTCGAATGGATTGACCGCGACCATGCCTGGGTGGAATCGGATGGAGGCGGTCGGTACCAGGTCACCGAATCGGACTGTACCTGCCCGCACTTTGTGCATCGCCTCTCCCGGGATCCGGAACTGGCTCGGGAAGGGTGCCGCCACATGCGGGCCCTGCGGTTGGCCCGCGAATTTCTGGATGTTCTGGCCAATCCACAAGACCGTTTGGCAGCCACTTGGCTGTGGGTAAGGGGGAGGGTCAGATAATTTGACAATAGAAAAAAATAATATTATACTACAAGAAAATAAATTGTTTTTCCGAGGAAAAAAAGGAGGCGGTGCAGGTGGTGAATATCGAGGAACGTCGTCATTGGCTGGAATCTGGACGGGAGCCGACGATGCCCTATTATATCGAATTTGCCGACGGGCGAAGAGGGGAGGCGGCCAATCCCTCCCGGCTGATGGATCTGGTTATTCACGAGTATTTCAGTGATGTCTATGATACCCATACCTTTTACCTCCTCGGCGTAAAATGCCTGCGGGACATTGCGGCGGGCCCGTTGGCGATGATGGGGGTCCGCGCCACCGTGTATGACGGTGTGGGGCCGTTTTACGATTCAGCGGTCAGCCGGTACCGGGACGAGGAGGAAGAGGCAGGCGGATTGGAGTTTGCCAGCCCTGACGACCCGGTGATCCTGGACGGCTGGGACCCGTGGACGGTAGTGGCCAGCCTGATCAAGGCGGGATACATCAAGCTCTATGAAAAGTACCCGACCTGGAGCGGGGAGGGGCCCGTTCGGAAAAAAGGATGTGAGGGTTGTGTCTTCCGCCAAGTTGTCCGGGAGGAAAACGGGGAAGAATGGCTGTACTGCAAATCGTGGGAAGAGGAACTGGACGAAAAAACGGGCCCGAACTGCCCGTATGTGACCCATGGGGTGCCGTACATGGGGTATCACGAAGTGAAGCCGGACGAAGTTCCGGATCCGGCCACCTGGAAGCCAAACTGGGTGCCGATCTCTGAAAGGAAGAAGGAGTATATCGGTTTTAGGCGTCAGCAAAAATGATTGAAAAGAAGGGAGGGGGAGCGCCATGCCTTTGTACTTCGCATATGGCTCCTGTATGAACCGGGCAGACTTGGCGCGAAGCGGTGTATCGGCTCTCTATCTTGGTACGGCCGTTTTGAAAAACTACCGCCTGGCGTTCTCCCGCTACTCCTATCATAGGGAAGGGGGTGTTGCCGACATCGTTCGGGAGCCAGGCGAGTATGTCGAAGGCGTGTTGTACGAGGTTTCAGATTTTCGTGCGCTCGACCTGCGGGAAGGGGCTCCGTACGTGTACCGGCGCCGGCGTGTCCGGGTGTATCCGGAAGGTTTAGGCGAACGGTGGCGATGGGCCTGGACGTACGAGATCGTGGACAAGTCGCCGGTCGAGTTTCAGCCGTCCCGGGAGTATGCGAAGCTGATTTGGGACGGTGCCCAGGTACTCAGTCGGGAGTACCGGGAAAAACTCAAACAAAATCTTCTACGAAAGGACAGGTGCAGATTTTATGACCAAACAAGAATTGATTTCCAAAGTGGCGGAAAAATCGGGTTTGAGCAAAAAAGATGCGGCGGCAGCCGTTGATGCAGTCTTTGAATCTATTTCGGAAGGATTGGCTTCCGGCGATAAGGTCAGTCTTACTGGTTTTGGCGCTTTCGAGGTGCGGGAACGGGCCGCGCGGGTTGGCCGAAATCCCAAAACCGGGGAAAGAAATCGAAATTCCGGCGGGCAAGGTGCCCGTTTTCAAGGCCGGGAAGGTTCTCAAAGAGGTTTGCCAAGCGTAGGACGAAAAGCTTCGGATTTTTTCTCCCACCCCCTTTTGTTAGTGAAAGGGGGTTAGCCGCCCCCTCCTACTCGATTTGATTCGAAAGCTGACCAGTACAATGCTTTGGATCCTTTTGGCGCTGGGAGCCCTCGGGGAGTGGGAACGATCATTTCGGCGGTAAAACCTTCTAACCACCGGGACTTAATGTTCAGGAACGCATGCATTGGGCCAAACGGCATGATCTTCGCCGACAGTGGGCCGAATATGCCTGGGTGGCATGGCTGGAGGCCGGAAAACCCCGGTTCCAGCATCCTATGATCCAGATTCGACTTTATTATCCCAACCGACGAAAACGGGATCTGGACAACGCGTTTGCGGCCGTCAAACCGATTCTGGACGGGCTGAAAGGCCATGCATTTGTGGATGATGATGTGTCGCACATAGGTCTGGAATTGTCGATCGGTGTCGATCCGGTTCCACTCCCGGCAGAAGTTCGGCATCATCTGTCTTGTTATCTGTCCGTACGGAAGGACCGGGATTCCGCTATGTTCTTGTCGAACTATGGAAAGAGGATTTCTGTCCGGCAGATACAGCGTATTTTAGCAAAATATGGGACTCATCCCCACGCTTTGAGACATACCTTTTGTCGTGCCTTGGTTTCTAGTGGGATGGATCTGGCGGCTGTTGCGGAATTGGCAGGACATACAGATGTGAACATGACTCGCCGATATGCCAAGCCGACCGAGAACGAGTTGGAGAAGGCAGTCGCAGAGGCGTTTTTGGAATAACGGGAGAATCAGCCATGTCCCGAAAAGATATGCGAGTTAAGAAAGAAAAAGCCACCGAATGATCCGACGCTCCTTGACTCACCTGCAATCATACGCCATAATGGGGATAGAAGCTTTGTTCTCAGCGTACAATAAAACGACCGCAGGTGCTGCAACACCTACGGTCGGTACAATAGATTGCCTTCGGGCAGTCGGCTCAATTGGAGCGACGATCAGGAATAGACCGCAATCCTCTGGACAAGGGCGGTCTATTTCCGTCTATGGAACGACAGTATGGCAACGAGCAACAGCCCGAACGAAATCATCAAAGAAATGGTTTCGTATACTGTCATGGCCTCACCCCCTTTCGAGGGAGTGAGCCGACCACCCTTGAGAACCGATTCTATTGTACAAGTATAGTATATCAGCCGTCAGTTCCCATCCACAATCCAAATTATTCAAATTATTCCCCTTAAAGTCTTCACCTTACGCCTTTTTCTCCCTCTCAGAGCCGTATGCCTTCCAGCCTACCCATATCAAACAGCAGGCCATCGACCGGGTGACGAGGGGCCTGATGAGCCTTTCCGGGGAGTTGTGGATTTTTCTTCTTACGAAACAGTGGTCCGCTGACGAGATCATGAGGGAGATGAGCCGACGATCCAAGAACCCGGTTTGGCGGGAACACCAGAAGGAAGTCCAGGACTATCTGCGGTACTACCTGCCCTTTCATCGGGTCAACCTGATCGTCGTACCGCTGAACCGCCAGCGTATAACCATTGACCTGACGATGGAGAATTGGAAGGATTGGTTTCGGCAGGCTGCTACTGGTGTGCTGGATGTGAAGAACCGTTTTCTGACGGGCCAGGACGTATTGTCCGAAGACCGCCTCGAAGCAGCACGTAAAGCAACGGAAGAGTGGATCGCAAAGTTGGCTCCGATGGCACGTCTGGGAAAAGCGTCGCTGCAAGACATTGAGTGGTGGCTTCGGAAGCCCTATTTCCGTGGCCTATCCGAGCCAAAAGGCACTTTGCCCGATCCGCTTCCGGTGCAGGTGATCACCCGCGGGGGGAAGAGCTGGCTGAGGCCGAGCCGATCCGCATATTTGACGCTTTCCGATGTGCGGATCATCGAGCGCCCGACCCAGCTGATCGTCGAACACCCGGATAGTGTGAGATCCTATCAGAAGGCGGCCGCCAACATCGACAAGGAAATCTGGCAACGGCTGATTGACACCCCCTGGCAACTGGGAGAAGTGGGCACGGTCGGAAAAACGCTTGGAGAAGATGCGGACAAAGTGGAAAGCATTTTGAGCGACAAATCCGTCGGGGTGAACATTACCCCTGCGACACCTTGGCGGGACGTGTTGCTCCCTTTTCCGGAAGGAATGAAACCCAGGGACAAGTTGGCGGCCGTTTTGAATCAGGACGATCATCCTGATTCGCGAGCGGCCTTTTCCGCCGCCTATCGGCTGCTTCTGTCAATCTTTACATTGGTTTCCGCGTTCTGCGCGGCTTTGTATATGCTGGCCTTGGGGATTCTGCTGAACTTCGCCTATCTTCTGTATCTGGCCGCGATGATCGCCGGTGTGATCATTTTGCCTCTCGCCTTGTTGCCGTGGGGATACAGCCATGTCATGTTCCGCTGGTGGCTCAAGGCACTGGGCGGATCGGTGCTGATCCGGATTGCGTTGAGCGCCTATATCGGCCTCACCTTCCTGGTTCTCAAGGTGTTTGGACCCGCACAAGGAGCAGTCGCCGGGAGCGTGATCGCGTCCATCCTGCTGTATCCCGTGGTATTTGTGCTGGCGCTGTGGATTTTGTCCCGGATCTGGAAACGCATGCAACCGGTGCGGATGGTCACAGGGAGTGCGCTTGGGATGTTCGGAACAAACGGGGAGGGGGCGGAGCGAGCAAGCAGCGGAATGTCACCAACTCCCCAATCCCAACCTGTAAGGCGCGTGGATCCTGACCGGGATGTCAGCGTACCGGCGGAAGGTCAACGCCAGGGTCCCGGTCGTCAAAATCCTGATACGGTCGAGATTGCCAGCGGAAATGGCAGAAATGGCGGCTTGATGAAACAAGTGTTGCGGCGAGCCGGGAAACAGGCGATTCGGGGTGACGTTGCCGGCGCCGCGTTGACCATTGCGACAGAAACTCCCAGAGAAATGGCGGTCCGGGGGTACCGAACGACCAGCAAATGGTTCAATTGGGCAAAAGAGAAGTGGAATGAGCCAGAGAAACAGCCAAGGAAGAAAAAAGGCGATGGCGGAAACGCGGATGCGGCCAACCGCCCACGCATCGATCCGGATCGTCCGGAATGGTCGAATGTACCCACTCTCGAACCGGAACATTGGGAGGCGATTCTCCGGGACGATCCCGCGAGTCGGCGGATGGAGGGGCAGCAGACTCTTCAGCCGCAAGATCAGGAGCAGAGAGTGGACGAGACTGAGCAATCACATCGTCCAAATCAATCCCGGCAGCTTGAAACCGCGGATTCGGCGAAGCGATCTGCCGGGCGTATCGGACGCAATGTCGATTCAGGGACAACACAGGCCCATGCGGTGAATCCGGATACCACTCCTTTGGTGGCGGGAGAAACCAATCAGACGTTGCCGCCCGCACCAGAGGTTGCCGTCCAGATGAATCAGTCAAAGCAAACAGAACCGAACAGCGCGATTGAGCTTCAATCGACCGTTCCCGAACAGGATACCCAAACGCCGCGCGTGTCTCCTTCAGAACCGGTTGCAAATAAAACCTTGCCATCAACCGGAGAACAAAACGGAGATGAACCTCAGCCGAAAACAATGAAGGAAAAGAGCTCCAATAGGAGAAAGGCGCCGGCATTGAGAACTATCGAAAAAATCGATGGTTCAACACACCAACGGAGAATCGATCCGGATCGGGTAGACGTATAAATGGCCGTGTGTTAGAATAAGCTTAGAAAATAGCAGGAGGGAGCCAATGCCCCCTCCTGTAAGGATGGTTATTGGCCCCCGCGATCTTGGCTGGATCGGGGGCCTTTGCCTTTGTTGAGAGCTTTAATAACCAACGCGAGTCCTTTCAAGAAGGCCCCGGCGGCTATCAAAAGCTCGGCAAAGGTATGCCAACTCATCCCACATCACCTCCTTTCCGGTGGAGGTGAAAGGAGAGGGAAGTCCCTCCAAATCCAGTCTATCACATGGTTCATAGATTTTGCATTCGCAATAGAAGCCGAAAAAACGACATATGCAACGATTCGCGTTGCATTTTTTCTTCTTTCGATATATACTATAGGAAAGGAGGTTATTTTCTCATGAGAAATGATGAACTTCGAGTCAGTGGGGAATACCTGCGAGATATACGTAAAAAAAAGGGGCTTACTCTCGATCAAGCGGCTGAAATGGTGGGAACGACCGCCGGGTATCTCAGCCGCATTGAACGGGGCACAAAACGAAATCCAAGTTACAAAATTGTGCTCGGATTGGCAAAGCTATACGGTTTGCCAGCGGAAGACCTGATCGGCGAAGCCGTCCCGCCGACCAATGCCGTCGATCTCATCGAACAGTTGTACAAGGCCGATGTGGTTCTGTACGAAGGCCGCGAGATCGACGTTCGGGACGAGTTTGTGGCGGCCCGGATTGAAACGGGAATCCGGATGGGAATCACGTGGGCGTTGGAACTGGTCGAGAAGAGAAAAAACGGTGACGAGAGGAGGCGTCAACGATGATTCATGTATTTGTGTACGGCACCTTGCTGACTGGAGAGGTCAATCACCGTGTAGCCGCACCGTATCTTCGCGGGGTACAACCGGGTTGCATCCGTGGGCAGCTGTACGATGTGGGCGCATTCCCGGCATTGGTGTTGGATGATGGAGGATACGAGATTCAGGGTGAATGGTTTGAAGTAACGGAGGAAGGGCTTCGCGCGATGGATCGATTGGAAGGATACCATGGTCTGGGTCGGAAAAACTTTTACGAGCGAGTATGGATTCGGGATGTCGAGAATGGACGATCCGGGTGGGTGTACGTGTGGAAGGATTCGAGAGGATACCCGGAGATCCCGGTTGGGTCGTGGCGGGAATACAGGATGGCTTGTGATCGAAAGGGGCGCGTATAATGGTGGTGTGCAAAATCTGCGGGAGACCGCTCAAGAATCCCGAGAGTATGAACCGCGGGGTTGGTCCGATGTGCGCAAAGCACATGCCTGCGGTCGATATTTCCGCAATTGAAAATGAGCATGTGCAGTATTGGATTCGGGAAGCGTATGAGACACTGCCCGCAGCTTTTCACCTAACGCGCAAAAGAATGCCTCTTGAGGGCGCATTCATGGCCCATCTGGCGGTAGAAAAGGCCCTCAAAGCATTGGTAACCCTACGAACGAATCAGGTTCCGCCGAAAACTCACAACTTGCTTATGCTGGCAAGACGGGCACAATTGGATTTGACAGAGGAACAATTGGATTTTTTGGAGAACCTGAACTACTACCAGCTCAACGCACGTTATCCAGAAGATCGTCAAAAAATTATCCGGCGAATGCCGAAAGAGTATTTTCGGCAATTGCCGAATGAAACGGGGGCTTTTCTGCAATGGTGTACTCAACTGTTGAAGTAGAGAGAATTGTTTCTGAGTATATTACCGAATCATTAAAGCACGTGGATGCAATCGAAGAAATTTGGCTCTTTGGTTCGTATGCTACCGGGAAAGCGCATGAGGACAGTGACATTGATCTGGCGGTAATCAGCCCGTTATTTGAGGACGAGACCCACTTGAACACCACCAAAAAATTTTACCGGGTTCTGTGGGACATGAAACAGGCGATCGATATTGAAGTACATGGTTTTACACGGGAGGAGTTTGAAAATGGCTGGATGGGCGAGGAAATCCGGAAAACAGGCAAGTGCGTGTGGAGAAACGGTGCCTTCCTGATCTGACTGTAAAATTGAAAGTCCGCCAAACCGATGTGTCCTAAAGATTCTCACCGATCAGGACTTCGTGATTAAAGTCCAAAAAATGCTGTAGAAGGATGTGGGGATCGATCATCGAACTGTAAATTTTTCTTTACGTTATGATCGTTATAGGAGAAGAATTATGTATAATATATTTACTGACGAGGAAAAGGAGGGAGGAAAAATGGCGGTTGAAATCATTGCACGAAACATCGAGCGTATCCGCCATCAGCAAGGCATCAGCGTTGAACAGTTGGCCCGATCTATTGGCGTTACGCGACCAACGATGTACAAATACTTGCGTGGGGAACAGCCCGTTGATAGCGAAAAGCTGACGAAGGTTTGCGCGGTACTCGGTGTAACTGTCCGCCAAATATTTTCCGAGGAATCGGAAATGTTTGCGTTTTTGTTTCGGGCGGATAACCCGCGGGAGAATTTTACCCAAGAGATACGACATGTCATTCTTGAGCGCTTGGATGAATATTGGAGTGTCATCGAAGAACTAGGCGAAAACTCCGTAGTCATGGTTCCGCCGAGCTATCGGCTAGAAGGAACGTTGGATCACATCATGAAAGCCCAAATTCGGGATATTGCGGATCGAGTGCGCGGTGTCCTTGGGGTGGAAGGATATGTGGGACGTCTGATCTTTCAAGTGCTCGAAGATTGGCGAATTCACGTACTGGCGTACTCGCTTGGCCGTCAATTTGATGCTTTGTCGGCATATACCGAGAAACGAGGGGCATTCATCATCGTGAATGATGCTCCAAATATTCCGGAGGAACGCAAAATCTTCAGCGTTGCCCATGAGTTGGGGCATCTCCTTCTCCATCGTGACCAATACCGGGAAAATGGAGTTGCCTATACCAGAGCGAGAGGTAACCAGGACGAAAGGATGGCCAATCTGTTTGCAAGTTATTTCCTGATTCCACGCACCCATTTGACGGAATGCGAGACCATCTTGGCGAAATCACGCAACAAGTTGCGTGAAATCTTGCAATTGAAACGGGAATTTGGAGTCAGCGCTCAAGTCTTGATTTTGGCCCTGTATGATGAGGGAATTCTCACCAGAACGGAATATGGATTCCTGAAAACCCAAATTGAAAAGCGATACGGAATTCAGGAGCCTAATCCTATGCCTTACGTGGAGAAGAATGTACGAACCAAGATGTTTTTGCGACGCTTGCATGCCGAAGAAGGCATAAGTGCGTCGAAAGTGGCAACCGTGTTGGGGGTTCCCTACGACGAAGCCAACCGGTTGCTGGTCGAGTGGGAACAGGAAGATGATGTCGGTGACTTCTGATGAGCTTTATGGAACACCGGCAATTGTTGATAACAGTGTTTTGAATGAATTGACGAAAATAGGGGTTGTAAGATTGCTGAATGCCGTTTTTCCAACGTCTATATGGCGGAAAGCATGATTCAAGATGAGGCGAACTTTCCTGGAGCGAGCGAGGCCCTAGCCGAGTTGGAACTGGTTCGGGCTATCGTGGAGACCAAGGAAGGACTGAAACTTTTGGAAGAGGTCATGAAAGAACGCAGGATGTTGAGCCGATACGATGCGGAAGTGATCACAATTGCCGCTGAAAAGGATCTGGTGTGTTGTTCCAGCGATCGGGCGCTTGTCAAGACATGTAAGCGCTACGGAATTCGGCGGATTGGTGTCCTTGGTGTCTTGGCGTTATCGTATCGGCACGAACATAGCAAAGTCGAAAAGCTGTTTTCTTTGCCAGACGCGAGGTACGGTTCTTTAGTAAGACAGAGGTTCAAAGCAGAATTTCCGGAAGTTTTTGGCGAAACGTGATGTCGGATAGTTTGAATTCCCCTCCCATCTTTCTCCCGCCCCTGATAAAGGGGGAAGGAAGGAAACACATGATGAACGAACTGATAAAAATCAGTCCAGATTCTGGTATGGAGCAATTGATCCAGGCGTTCAGTTACGAAAACGGGCGCGAAATTCGAGTTGTTGTCAAAAAAACGGGGAACCAATGAAGTTGCGTTTATTTCGTTTATTATGTATACTTATGTTTAGAAAATATTGAATTATGGGGAAGAGGTGTCTAGCATGACAAGGGACACAGTTGAAGGGTTGTTGATTGCCCCAGGCCCCGGCGAAGCTGAACAGATTCGCGATATGAGCGCCAAGTTGGCGACGAACCCAACTGATGGAGTACAGTATATCCTTACGGATAGTGAACAACGAATCCAGATGGTCTTGCCGCCCGCCCTTTTCAAGGTGTTGGTTCGTGCTGCACAAGCCTTGGCACAAGGTCAATCTGTGGCGATTTTGCATTACGATCAGGAGTTAACGACTCAAGAGGCGGCTGATTTATTGCAAGTTTCACGTCCATACCTCATTCGATTGCTGGAGGAAGGGAAAATTCGTTATCGGAAAGTCGGGACACATCGGCGGATACGTTTGAAGGACTTGGAGGGTTATAGACGTTCGAGAGACGCACAACGTCGAACGGCTCTACAGGAATTGGTGCGTGTTTCGGATTCGTTGGGACTTTATGAGGATGAATCTGAACCGTCACCCGAATCGGAGTAGGGATTATGGGCTTTGTTGCATTCCTGGATGCCTGTGTTTTGTATCCTCCAACTCTTCGAGATGTGCTCCTTACTATCGCGGAAGCTGGTATTTGCCAGATTCGCTGGAGTCCGGATGTTCTCGATGAAATGCAACGTAACATTAGCTTGCGTGCAAAGTCTCCTTCTCGTGAAACAGCAGAAGCAGGGGCGCGTTACCTTCGGGAGACGATGGAACTTGCTTTTCCGGACGCGATGGTGGAGCGTGAAACTTACGAACGGTTAATTTCAGTAATGACAAATGATCCGAAAGATCGGCATGTGTTGGCGGCTGCCATAGTTTCTCGGGCCGATGTTTTGGTTACTTTCAACATTCGCGATTTTCCTTTCGAATCGACCGCTCCATACGCCATTGATGCTCAGAATCCTGATACGTTTCTTTGCTACCAGTTTGATCTGCTTCCTGATGCTGTCCTTAGAAGTTTGAAAACATTATCTGAAGTACGTCGCGAACCAATGAACTCGGTTGAAAACATACTCCTAGTTTTGAAAAAGCAAGTGCCGAATTTTTCCGCACATGCATTGGAAATATGGCATAAACGCCAATAGTCTCCATCTGAGCAATTCGTATTTTTTCTTTAAATGTAAGCGGTCACACCCCCACCTGTAAACGATCCGTCATTCATGAGACAATGCCCTCAAGCAAATCAAGGAGGAGGCCAACATCTCATGAATCGTGAACAACGGATCCGGGAATGGGTTTCCCGCATTGAAGAGTACCGAACCAGCGGACTGACGATGGCCGCGTGGTGCGAGGCGCAAGGCATTTCCATCCATCAATTGAAGTATTGGCTGAAACGTTTGAAACGGCTATCCGATTCGAACCGGACAACGACTTCCCTCACGGGTTGGACGCCGGTGACCGTGACATCCTCACCTGAAAACCGTAAACCGGAACCAGGGGTTGTCATTCGGATCGGCCACAAGGAATCCGGCGATCGGTGTAGAAATGAATGAGTATGGAAAACCAAACGAACCCCCTCACCCTCACCCTTACCCTTACAATGGAAGCCTATGAGGCTCAGGTTGCCAGGCTGGAACAGCAGGTTGCCGAACTGTCGGCCAAACTCAAATGGTACGAAGAACAGTTCCGCCTGGCGCAAAAAAAAGCGTTTCGGCGCCTCAAGCGAAAAGACGGATCCGAACCAGCTGGAGTTGGATCTGTTCAACGAAGCGGAAGTACTTGCCACGCCAAAAGGCGAAGAGCCGCCCATGGAGAAAATCACGTACGAGCGCCGGAAACCAGCCGGTCCACGCACAACCCAACTGGATCTTCTGCCGGTTGAGACGGTGACGTATGATCGGACCGGGCGAACGGGTCCGCCGATCGTCCTGTACGACTACCAGCCGACGCGAAACGGGGAGCATCCGCGAAACTTTCTTTCGGGATTTCGCGGCTACCTGCACGTTGACGGGTATTCCGGCTACCATAAGGTGCAGGGCGTGACCCTCGTTGGATGCTGGGCGCATGCACGCCGCAAGTTCGACGAGGCGCTGGAGGCGATGCCTGCCGGACAACCGAAAACCGAAACGGCGGCCCAACAGGGACTGGAGTTTTGCAACAAGCTCTTTGCGATTGAAAGGTCGATCAAGCCATTTGTGATTGGACGAAAGAACTGGCTGTTTGCCAACACGCCTCGCGGGGCAAAGGCCAGCGCGACGATCTACAGCGTGATGGAAACCGCGAAAGAGAACGGACTGAATCCGTTCCAATACTTGAAGTATCTGTTTGAGCAGCTTCCGCAGCTTGCGGATCCGAAAAATCCGGAGGCACTGGACCCATTGCTGCCTTGGTCGTCCTCGTTGCCTTTGACTTGCCGGGTGCCACAATCTTACAACCAGTTTACCTAAGCCCACATCGGATAGACAGGTGTGGGCTATTTGACGCTTAAAGAATAAAAATTGAAGAACTCACCTTGGGATTTAGGAGGGAAAACAACGAAGGTGTCGAACTAAGCACATAGAGTCGATACCCAAGATCTAGAAAGAGTACTCCCTACATCCCGGAGGATTCAACATGCATGTCACTATCACGTTGCAGAGCGACACTCCTTGGTGGGAGATTCCGGTCAATTACAACCATTTGGTGCAAGCTGCAATTTACCACAACCTCAGTCCCGAATTTGCCGAGTTTCTTCATAATCAGGGGTACATGATGGACAAACGGCGATTTGCGCTGTTTACATTTTCACGTTTCACAGGTCCACATGATTATGTACCCGCATCCAAGAGGATGGTCTTTCAGAATACGGTGAAATTAACGCTATCCTCCCCGATCGAACGGTTTATCAGGGAAATGGCCCAAGTCTTGCTCAGAGAGGGAATGCGCATTGGGAATCAGTTTTTGTGCGTAACATCCATTGAACTAGACGCTTTTGAAGTCAAGCAGTCCGCGATTGAGGTGGAGACTCTTTCCCCGGTGGTGGCCTATTCCACTATGTTGCGGCCGGACGGACGAAAATACACGAAATACTTTCACCCGGGCGAACAGGATTTTCAACGGATTGTCTCTGGCAATCTGGTGCGGAAAGCAAAACTGATGTACGGGGCAGATCACGCATTTGCTTCCGTTGCCATTCGACCGCTTGGAAGCTTTCACAAGCAGATCGTGTCGTACAAAAACACCATCATCGAAGCGTACAGAGGACGATTTGCCCTGGAGGGGGATCGGCGCTTGCTGCAAGCCGCCCTGGATGCAGGGCTGGGAAGCAAGAATTCGTCTGGATTCGGCTGTATCCGCCCGATCAACAGACGACAAGAAGGAGGTGTCTCTTCGTGAACCTACCGCAACTGACGGCCTATCTCGGCTCATTGGTCTCCGCGGGCCGCGACCCGCTTTTGTCGAAGGTCAGACCGCTCAAAACCAAGATCAAGCCGGAAGAGAAGCCGTACGCCGTCTTTCTCACGTTCGATCTGGAGGAGCGGGTGATTCGGATTGAAGAACCGATTCCGTATCACCAAGAGGTGCCGGAGCGCTACGGCTACTTCGGCAACAACCCTGCCAACGCCTTGCAGAGCTATCTTGTACGGGAGGTGGAGTCATCGCTCCACTACCTCTTGACAAGGGTTTGGAACGACCTGCGGTTGGCCCTACGACAGCAAGGAATGGAAGATTCGGAACTATCAAAATGGATTGCTAAAATGGAAGCGGCCGAATTGATCGCGACTGGAAGCAAAAGTGGTCAGGGGGAAGTCCGATTGGATCGCGTACAGCTCCCGGACTCGCTCGGGTCGGGTTCTGTCACCCTGCATCCGGACGACAAAACCATCCGCGTTGGCGCCCAGTCGTTCAAATACGAGGCGTTTGTTCGGGCGGCCCTGGAACAAGAGAACAGACAGGACCGGTTCGTGCTGGTGATTCCGGCCGTCCGCGAGCAGGGACGCCGGATCGTGCTGTCGCAGCACGAAGCCTACCGGACCCTGGTGCGGAAAATCAACAAACTGGATCGGGCGGATGAGCGGGAGGACGCTGGAGCGAACTCGGGCGAACAGCGGGTGTGTCACGTCTGCCAGCAGACGAAGCAGGGGGTGAAGAGCGAGTACACCACGAAGTTCAGCCGGACCGGTATCAACAAGGTGTTTACCACCACCACGATCAACTCGGCTCGCTACAAGCCGGATGGGTACGATTACGACGACTCTTACGCGATCTGCCCGGATTGCTACCAGCACTTGGTCGCCGGTGAGGCATTGATCGAAAGCCGATTCAGGGGCTTGATCGCCGGAGAAAGAGCCTTTTTCCTTCCGGAGGGTCTTCTCGAGCATTTTGACTACGACAGCATCGGCCGTATCAAGGACCAACTGGATTTTGCGTTTCGCTGTCAGGAGGCGGAGGAGTGGCTGAAGATGGTGGAGGCGGATACGGAGTGGATGCGGAATCCACACTTTGTCATCCACATCGTCGTCTATCGGACGAACGGGAATTCCGTCACCATCTTGGAGACGATTGAAGATGTGCCGGCCCTGCGGTTCATGCGGATCATGAATACGTTGAGACAAACCGGCGGACGGCTAAAACCGTTTCTCTTGGGAATGTCGCCGGGCAACCTCTACCGCATGATCCCGGTTCGTGAAACGAATAAAGGGCAGGTGGACGTCGGCCGCGTCTTGTCGCTCTACAAAGCCCTGTTTTCCGGTCACCGCGTCCGCTCGGAAACGCTGTTTGCCTACGCCTCCGAGGCACTGGACAAAGGGATGCGCCAACTCTCCAATGAGCGGCTGGACAACTACCGCAACATGGGGCTGGAGCAGTACCATCCGGATAAAGCGGACTTTTTTATCCAGTCCGTGGCCATGCAGTACCTGGCCTTCATCCAGGCCGTTCAAATGTTAGGGATCCTGGACAAGCCGGTTTTTACACCATCCTGTGAAACGGAGGGACAAGCAATGCAAACACACGATTCCCTGGAAGCGATCGAGCAGTTTCTGGACCGCGAAGGGTTCAGCCCGGAAGCGAGAACCCTGTTTTATCTTGGTAGCTTGATTCACCGGGTGGGGTCCGAACAGTACAAAAAGGGACACAAAACCAAACCAGTACTGAAGAAGATTCATTTTCAGGGGATGTCGGCTTCGGAGGTGTACCGCATGTACTACGATGTGCTGGACAAACTCCGACAATATGACGCGTTCGACTGGTACAGCGAAATGCTCGTCGAAGGATTTCACCGGCATTGCGGGACATTGAAGGAAAAAGACTGGCCGTTGAGCGAGCACGCCAATGTCTTTTACATCATGTCCGGTTATGCCTACCAAGTGGGTGTCTTGGCCAATCGGAAGGGAAAGGAACCGGCCCAGGAACAAGCTGTGACCGATGCCGCTCCCGTTACCACGTAGTCTCATGCCTATGACGATATGGCGAAAGGAGTTGCTGTGTGATGATCATTCAGCAAAACAGCGATTTTCTGTTTCTCTTCGAGGCGGTCATGACCAATCCGAACGGGGATCCGGATCAGGAGAACAAGCCGCGGATGGATTACGAGACATCGACGCTCTTGGTCAGCGACGCGCGGCGCAAACGGGACTGCCGTGATTTCCTTAAGCAGAAAGGGTTTCCCATCTTTGTGGACACGCTGGCTGACCGGAAAGTGCCGGTTTCCCAGATGTTTGACCATGTTTGTGAGCAGTGGATGAGGGACACGGCGCGATTCCGCAACCTGCTGGCCGAGCATCCGGCCATTGCTGAAGCCTGGTTGGCTCTCGTTGAGTCGGACAGTGACGAAATTCTGGCGCTGTATGAAAAAGCCAAGAAAAAGAAAAAGCAGGCGCTGACCGACTTTCACAATCTCTTCCTGACTGAGATCATCAAGCGGTCGCTAATTGACATCCGGCTGTTTGGCAGCGTCATGGCAGTGGAAAACGTATCGCGCACCTATACCGGACCGGTGCAGATTACCTGGGGGTATTCGCTCCATCCGGTCGAACTGGTGAAGTCGAACACGATCACGTCGATCATGTACGACGACAACTCCACGTTTGGGAAAAAGCACAAGGTTCACTACGCTTGCGTTGCCCACTACGGCACGATCAACAAGTTCAGCGCCCGGCGGACCGGGATGACCGAACAGGATCGGGAGATTTTCCGCAAAGCGCTGGTGCAGGGGATGATGGCCAACCAGACGGATAGCAAACAGGGACAAACCCCGCTTTGTTATCTGGAAGTGGTGTATAAGCCAACATTCGATGGTTACCTGGGCGATTTGCGCCGTTTTCTGAAAGTGGATGCTGCCGAAGACAAACCGATTCGCAAACTGTCTGACATCCACGTCAATTTTGCAGGTTTGACGGCGGCCCTCCGTGAGATGCAACAGAGAGGTTATGTCGAGCGGGTGATCGGGTGGGTTCATCCATTTGCTGATCGCGGTCCGCTAACGGACATGCCAGATTTTGAAACGGTCGACTTGTGGGAACAGCTGGCCGTGTCCGGGGTGTAACCGGCGTGCGCGTTCTGGAGTTTCGGCTTTGCGGCAAGATTGCGCATTTCCGTCGTTACTATTCCAACTCTTCGGCCCTCTCGTATTCGATCCCTCCGCGTACGACGATTATCGGTATCGTGGCGGGGCTGTTGGGGTATGAACGGGATGCGTACTACGAAGACTTCTCCCTGGACCAATGCCGGATCGCGGTTTCCAACTGCGTTCCGATTAAGAAAATCATCCAGAAGCTGAATTTGTTGATGGTGGATGGATGGGAAGATTGCAACGGGTCCCAGGAAAACCACAGCCAGACGGCGACGGAGTTGGTCTTGCCCCAGAACATCCGCAGTGGAAACCTGGACTACCGGGTGTACGTCTCCCACCATAACCCGGACATCATGTTGCGGCTGGAGGAGCTCATGGCCGTATCTGAAGCAGGAGGGTACGGCAGTCTGGGCATCTCCGTGGGGCTGGGCACCGCCTACAGCCTAGGGTGGCTGCAATACGGGGGCATCTGGGAAGGAGAAGAGCGGAGCGGCGATGAGCCGGTGGCCTTGTCGTCCGTGTTGCCCGCACACGTGGTGAAGGAAATCGATCTGGCGTCGGTGGCGGAATGCTCGTACCGATTGGTGAAAGAGGACCTGCCGCTGGAATTCGATAGGGAGCGGCGGTTGACGCCCCGCGGTAAATGCAACGTGATCATCAACCTGAACGACTCTCCCGTTTATGCGACCGTCAACACCTATACGACCTTGAGCAACGGACAGAACATCGTCTGGATGCAATGACGCTGAAGGCCGGAGACGCTCAGTTGCGCTCCGGTCTTGCCTATCCGGGGAGGGATTTTGGATGAAGTATTATGCCCACTACGACCGGGGAAGCGATATGCGGCACCTGTTGGCCGAACACCTGCACGCCGTTGCCCGCAACGGTCAGGAAGCCGTCCCCCCGACCGTTGCGTTTCCCGGTTTATACAATCGGGATGTGCGGGTTTTGGGACAGATCATGACGCTTCTGCATGACCTGGGGAAATACACCGACTATTTTCAATCGTATCTGATGGAAGGGACTTCGTCGGAGCTAAAGAGCCATGCCCATATCTCCGCCTGTTTTGCGCGAGCGCTTGCGCGAGATCGATTGGGCCACGTTTCCGATCCCGACAAGCAGGTGTGGGCGTTCCTCGCCTACCTCTGCGTGCGCTTCCACCATGGGAATCCGACCTTGGAAACGTTGTTTTCGGATGACATATGGCGGGTGCTCGAACAGCAATACGCCAACCTCACGGGCAAGTGGATGGATGTTTTGGCTGACCTCGGCGTGCAGGAGGATGACCATTTTCTCCGGTTGCCGGAACGTGTCGACTTTCGTCAGTGGCGCTCTGACACTCGTGATTTCTTGCATATGCCTCAACACATGACAGGCAGGTTGCGGAAAGATTACTGGTTCTTTGCCTTGCAGTACTTCTTTTCCCTGCTCATCGACTCAGACAAGCTGGATTCTGGGGGCGTGTCCCCATCCGCTGTAAGAATGGTTCCCGCTGCGCGAGTTCCTGACTATATCCGCGCAAAGCACGGATCGGAGCCGCCTTCGCCGATGACGGGGCGGAGGGAGCGGGCAAGGCGGCAGATGCTGTCCGTGTTGGAGGGGCTGGGGGACGAACAGATATGCAAGGAACGGTTTTTCACCATCACGGCCCCCACCGGGATCGGCAAAACGCTTGTTTCGCTGGAATGCGCGCTCTATCTGCAGCAGCGGATTGCTCGGCTGGAAGGGTACGTCCCCCGGATTGTGACCGCGATTCCGTATATCAACATCATTGAGCAGAGCCGTCGGGATTATGAGGCGGTTTTTGGCGAGGACGCCCATGTGCTGGTGCATCACCGTCTGACCGATCTCAACTCTCCCACCGACGCGACTGACGAAGAGTTGCCGCTCGACAAGCGATTGCTGCTGACGGAAGCGTGGGAGGCGGATGTCGTGCTGACAACGTTCGTCCAGTTGTTTCATTCGATCTTTACCAACCGGAACCGTCCGCTGAAAAAGTTTCACAAGCTGGCCGCAAGCATCGTGATTCTGGACGAAGTACAGGCCCTCCCCGAGAAATACATGCCGCTGGTGGGAGCCGTCATGCGGAAAATGGCCGAGTACTATGGAACACGTTTCATGTTGATGACCGCCACCCAGCCCAAACTGCTGGAGCTGGGAGATCGGTTGCTCAATCAGCCGTTCCGCAAGCCGGTGGAACTGTTGCCTGATCACCGGGAGTACTTTGCAAGCCTGACCCGCACCCGGCTCATCCCCCTACTGAACCGCGAGCGAAGCGCTGACGAGTTTCTCACCCTGTTTCTCGATACCTGGCAGCCGCACCAATCGGCGTTGATCGTGGTGAATACCATCCGCAGAAGCAAGGAGATTTACGAATTGCTCACAGGGGCCCAGTCGGAAGGAGTGCTGCCGGAGCATGCGGAGATCTTCTACTTGTCCACCAATATCGTGCCCTGGCAGCGGCGCAAAGTGATCGAGGCAGTCCGGGAGCGGCTGGCCGATCCGAATGGCCCTTCTGTGATCCTGGTGTCAACCCAGACGATAGAAGCGGGGGTTGATCTGGACTTTGACATCGGGTACCGCGATCTTGCTCCGTTGGAATCGATCATCCAGACGGCGGGCCGGGTAAACCGTCGCGGGGAGAAAGGGGAGTTTTGTCCGGTGCATGTGATCCGGTTGGGGGCGGATGCCCAGTACGTGTACGGTTCGCATCTTCTCAACTGGACAAAGAAATTGTTGGAAAGCCATCAAGAAGTACCCGAGCCGTCCTTTCCTGATTTGATGCTCCCTTATTATCACGACTTGGCAGAACATCTGCCGATGGACGTTTCGCGGGAGCTGTGGGAAGAGGCGATTTACCGTCTCGACTTGAACAAGCTGAATGAATTTCAGTTGATTGAGACCAGCGAGGTTGCCGACGTGTTTGTCGAATTGACAGAGGAGGCGTCCCGGTTGGCCGATGAGTTCCAGCGCGTGATGACGGCGACCGATATGCCTTTTTACCAAAAGAAAGCGGCCCTTCGCCGCGTGACGGCAGCCATGAGCGAGTACATGGTCCAGGTGCGGATCAACCGGTTGTTGGGCAACCGGCCGGTGGAGTTTGCGGCTCGCGGGGGTGTGGAGGGGCATTTCCTTTGGGTGCCGCCCGGCCAAGTGGATGAATTTTACGACATGCGAACCGGTTTCAAGGACGAGCGCGGCGAGGCGTATCTGTATTAGATGAGTGGGAGGGAAGTGCCGGTGTCTGACTGGCAGGAAGATCCGTTGGACGAGGTAAGGGGAGTTAACGGAACGATGGTCTGGTACTACTACATCTGTCCCCGCGAGGTATGGCTCATTTCCAGGCAGTTGGAGCCCGATCCCCAGCATGAATATCTGGAGTGGGGGCGCTTTCTGCATGAACACGCGTATGCGCGGGAGAAGAAGGAGATCGCCTGGGACTCGATCAAACTGGATGTTCTTCACCGGCCGAACGCCAAGCGCCAGGAACTGGTTGTGGCAGAAGTGAAGAAGTCGTCGGCGCATTTGAAAAGCGCCAAAATGCAGGTCGGGTTCTACTTGTACCGGCTTAAGCTGGAAGGGATTGACGCCGTCGGTGAGCTGCGGTTTCCAGAGGAGCGCCGGCGGGAAGCGGTTTTCCTGGACGAGGAGATGGAAGCGGAAATCCGCCAAACGGTGAGGCGGATCAAGCAGATTCTCGCCATGGACCGGCCGCCGAAAGCGGAACGGATCAAATTTTGCGGCAAGTGCGCTTACGGCGAGTTCTGCTGGGCATAAGGAGGGCGGCATTCACAGTGAAGAAGACGATTTACCTGTTTCAGTCGGGTGAGTTGCGGCGAAAGGACAACACCTTGCTGTTCGACACGGAGGAAGAGCGGAAGTACATTCCTGTCGAGGACACGAAGGAACTGATGGTGTTCGGCGAGGTTACGCTCAACAAGGCCCTGCTCGATTTCTGCTCGCAGAAAGAAATCGTCCTCCACTTCTTCAACTACTATGGATACTATTCCGGATCGTACTACCCGCGCGAGCACCTGAACTCCGGCTACATGATCCTGCGGCAGACAGAGCACTACGCGGACGAATCCAAGCGGCTCCGGTTGGCCCGCTCGTTTGTGCAGGGGAGCGTGCCAGAACATGCTAAGGGTATTGAAGTACTACCGCAGCCGCGGCAAGGATGTGCAGGGGCCGATCGAGGCGATCGAGAACCTGCTGCCGGAGGTCGACCGAGCCGGGTCGATTGAAGAGCTGATGGCTTATGAAGGGAACATGCGGGATCACTATTATTCCGGCTTTGATCCGATTCTGCAGCATCCCGATTTTCGCTTCCAGCGCCGATCCAAGCGCCCGCCGCAAAACGAACTGAACGCCCTGATCAGCTTCGGAAACTCGCTCCTTTATACCCAAGTACTGAGCGAAATCTATCAGACGCATCTGGATCCGCGGATCGGGTATTTGCACGCGACAAATTTCCGGCGGTTTTCGCTCAATTTGGACGTGGCCGAAGTGTTCAAGCCGGTGTTGGTCGACCGCTTGATCTTCTCGCTGATCTCTCGCAAACAGTTGACCAAAAAGGATTTTGACCAGGAGAGCGGCGGCATCCACCTGACCGAGCGAGGCAAAAAACTATGGATTACGGAGTGGGAGGGCAAATTGAAAACCACCATCAAGCACCGCGGGCTGGGACGAGAGGTCAGCTACCGGCGCTTGCTGCGCTTGGAATTGTACAAGCTTCAAAAGCATTTCATGGGAGAGGCGGAGTATGCCCCGTTCATCGCCAACTGGTAATGGTACCAAGGGGACTGGTGAGAGTGCGGGTGCAGATCGTCAACGCCAGGTCTTGGCGAGAAGAGTCACAGCAGGAAGCCCTTTGGCTGCCCGTGAATGCTCTGCAGTCTATAGTCGATTGTTGTGGTGCTCGGAAGATATCGTAGGTGTCGCCACTGCCGCGTGTCAGCACCGCTATAGTCTATTGCTGTGGCGTTCGGAAGGAGGGGGCGCATGTTTGTCATCGTCGTGTACGATGTGGGGGAGAGACGTGTCGCTCGAGCACTGAAAACGTGCCGCAAGTATCTCAATTGGGTGCAAAATTCCGTGTTTGAAGGGGAGATCAGCGAGGTTAATCTGAAAAAGCTGAAAGCGGAGCTGAAGCGAATCATTCACGACGACGAGGATTCCGTTATTGTGTACACCTGGAGAACCCAGCGGTACACCGGGCGGGAGATCATCGGCCTGGAAAAAGGCGGTCAATCGTTGATCCTATGACGGGCAGAATCTGTCGTCGACCTCCAGTAGCGTAAAAACCCCCGGGGGTCGACGACAATCTGTTTTTTCGAAGAACCCTTGATGCAGCTGGACTCATCGTATTATGATGGAGGTGGGTGATTTCGCAGAGATTGTACGTGCGATGTTTTGAAACGCCTGTTTTATGGGCTTTTAATGGGATTGAATCGTACCTATGAGGGATTGAAACCCGGAAACATAGGTGTTTCCTAAGATAACAGCCTCGTCTGATTGAATCGTACCTATGAGGGATTGAAACAGATCAATCAACAAAATCCCTGGGCCAGTCTCCATGATTGAATCGTACCTATGAGGGATTGAAACCAAAGTCGATTTCCAGGCTTGAATACTGTTCCAAAAAATGGATTGAATCGTACCTATGAGGGATTGAAACAATCCTTATGTGGTGCAGCGCACCATGGAGCTTTCGGATTGAATCGTACCTATGAGGGATTGAAACCTTTGAAGCCAAAAACTGTGCCTTTGTGTATACCGGCGATTGAATCGTACCTATGAGGGATTGAAACTCGACTTGATTTTGAGCGGGTCATCAGCGCCTCGGGATTGAATCGTACCTATGAGGGATTGAAACCAGGTGTTCATGCAGTTGTATCCGGATCGTTTCCAGATTGAATCGTACCTATGAGGGATTGAAACTTGGTTGTATGACGACGGCTGTTTCCCGAACCGGAACATGATTGAATCGTACCTATGAGGGATTGAAACACACACGCAGATCATACACCGTTCTGAGCAGTTTGGTGATTGAATCGTACCTATGAGGGATTGAAACAGAACATCGGGGGTGATTTCTGTATACCCGTCCACGATTGAATCGTACCTATGAGGGATTGAAACATCTGAAGTTCGGAAAAGGCGTCTCGGTCTCGGCCGGATTGAATCGTACCTATGAGGGATTGAAACTGATTCACCCAGCGATCGTAAGGAACGTGGTCTTTCTTCGATTGAATCGTACCTATGAGGGATTGAAACTTGGAACCAATCGACGACGCCGTTAATCGTGTCTTGGATTGAATCGTACCTATGAGGGATTGAAACTCCCAGTGACGCCGCCAACGTTCTTCGTCTTCTCTTTGATTGAATCGTACCTATGAGGGATTGAAACAGTTTATCCAGATGCTCCATGCGGTTGATGACTTCTAGATTGAATCGTACCTATGAGGGATTGAAACTCACGGACGGCCGTTTTTGTGTAGCTCACAAACGCGATTGAATCGTACCTATGAGGGATTGAAACAGGAGTCGCCCGCCGTAAAAGCTGACCCGATTGCGCATGATTGAATCGTACCTATGAGGGATTGAAACTCCATTTCGGCCCTGATCTCGTCAAAGCTGAAATCGTGATTGAATCGTACCTATGAGGGATTGAAACCCATCCTCGCTCTCGACGATGCGCTTCCAATTGAGCGATTGAATCGTACCTATGAGGGATTGAAACGGTATGGAGGTCACGGATGGCGATCAACCAATTAGAGATTGAATCGTACCTATGAGGGATTGAAACTTGATGAATCGACGATGGAAATCGGTGGAAAATTAGGATTGAATCGTACCTATGAGGGATTGAAACTCCACCAATATACAAACCTCTCCGCGATAACCACTAGATTGAATCGTACCTATGAGGGATTGAAACTCTCCTTGTAAAACTTGGAAATACCTTGTATTAGATGATTGAATCGTACCTATGAGGGATTGAAACGAAATAAAGCGATTATCGGTGTGATGTTGTCGCGGAAGATTGAATCGTACCTATGAGGGATTGAAACCAGAACAACTTGGAATGGCGAAAAAGACATTACAAGATTGAATCGTACCTATGAGGGATTGAAACACACGAAACCAAACCTGATTTCCTGTTTTTCGTAACACGATTGAATCGTACCTATGAGGGATTGAAACACGTCATGCGGCCGCCCCTTTCGGGAAGTACTGCGGATTGAATCGTACCTATGAGGGATTGAAACCTTCGCTATCGTGCGCGACGGACAACTTGAAGTTGTGGGATTGAATCGTACCTATGAGGGATTGAAACTAATCCAAGACAGCAAAGACACCATTAACCTCATCCTTGATTGAATCGTACCTATGAGGGATTGAAACGCTGTTCATCAGCTTACGGATTTCACGTCCGAACTTGATTGAATCGTACCTATGAGGGATTGAAACAAGTTCAACTCTGCAATGAACGGCGTTGACATCTATGGATTGAATCGTACCTATGAGGGATTGAAACGCGCATCCGGCCAGCGCAGCATATGGTCTCAATCTTGATTGAATCGTACCTATGAGGGATTGAAACTTTGCCGTTTTCGCCGGTCGTCCGGTCGTCGGGCTGGATTGAATCGTACCTATGAGGGATTGAAACCCCGGATGAACTCGCAGTCCTCCGCCCCAAAGTAGTGATTGAATCGTACCTATGAGGGATTGAAACCAATCTCGTCGACGGCAAGCGCTCCTTCCACCACGCCCAGATTGAATCGTACCTATGAGGGATTGAAACCAACCAACCTGTAATAACCGCAGGAAAATCAACGAAGATTGAATCGTACCTATGAGGGATTGAAACCGCTCCGGTTGTTCTGAGGTGGTCATCGCCAAAAAAGATTGAATCGTACCTATGAGGGATTGAAACCTCTGATAGACACCGGGCGAATGGTAGTCTTTCGTAGATTGAATCGTACCTATGAGGGATTGAAACATGGATCCGGAACCACATCTCTTTTTGACGACAGGATTGAATCGTACCTATGAGGGATTGAAACCTCATATCCCCGCTTGACTCGGCCCGCGCATACTCGCGATTGAATCGTACCTATGAGGGATTGAAACATGTACGGCGCGACATCCTGACGGGTCACCCCGTTGATGGATTGAATCGTACCTATGAGGGATTGAAACTTCTGAGGTGGTCATCGCCAAAAAAATTTCCGCCGTGATTGAATCGTACCTATGAGGGATTGAAACCCGGGACAGGTGATCGAACGAGGGGCCGTTGCCGACGATTGAATCGTACCTATGAGGGATTGAAACAGAAATCGGAAAAACGTATCAGTTTGAAGTTGAGGTGATTGAATCGTACCTATGAGGGATTGAAACGCCGGATTAGACCGACCAATTGGTGATGGAAAAACGGATTGAATCGTACCTATGAGGGATTGAAACTTCAACGTGGTCTGGAGCGTGGGCGTGAGTCTCACGAGATTGAATCGTACCTATGAGGGATTGAAACTATCGTTATCCGGCACAACCACCACCTTCACATCGCCGATTGAATCGTACCTATGAGGGATTGAAACTCGGCTTGGCGGACGGGTTGAAAGCGGCCCTGCGAGATTGAATCGTACCTATGAGGGATTGAAACGGCATTTCCCCGACTTGCTGGCCGTTAAGACTTTCATTGATTGAATCGTACCTATGAGGGATTGAAACTTATTTGGGGGTGGACATGTATAAAATCATACCTCGATTGAATCGTACCTATGAGGGATTGAAACTCGGTGTCGACGACCTTCTCTTTTTTGAGGACCTTCAGATTGAATCGTACCTATGAGGGATTGAAACATCATCCTCATTACGCGCCAGCGCGTTCGCCTTCTCGGATTGAATCGTACCTATGAGGGATTGAAACGCGCCTGCGCCGGGAATGGGACACGCTTCATCAGCGGATTGAATCGTACCTATGAGGGATTGAAACCACTCTGCCCACACGCCATTGTGGTACGACCGCACATGGATTGAATCGTACCTATGAGGGATTGAAACCCCACAACCATCCGAGCGGAGATCCCACACCCAGTCCGGATTGAATCGTACCTATGAGGGATTGAAACACGTTAATTCCGAAGTATATATTTCCAAACATGATTAGATTGAATCGTACCTATGAGGGATTGAAACACGCGTGTCCGCATTCATGGACAACGGTTGACTTGACGATTGAATCGTACCTATGAGGGATTGAAACACAACAAAACGGTTTTCGCCAATCAGAGACATAACATGATTGAATCGTACCTATGAGGGATTGAAACTACATTAACGCGGCGAAAGACACATTTCATTGTTTTGATTGAATCGTACCTATGAGGGATTGAAACTCGATTTCGCCAACGCACAGGAAGTACAGTACGAGGATTGAATCGTACCTATGAGGGATTGAAACAGTTTTAAAAAAAGCCCGCCCGAAAAGGTTTTTTCCAAGATTGAATCGTACCTATGAGGGATTGAAACTCGTGCGCCTGACCGACTGGCAGGGCAGTCACGACAGATTGAATCGTACCTATGAGGGATTGAAACCCAGAAACCTGTCCATTTCCGCCTGTGCATTTTTTAGGATTGAATCGTACCTATGAGGGATTGAAACGTAATCTCCAGAAGGTTGACTTCAGCAGATACCTCTGATTGAATCGTACCTATGAGGGATTGAAACAGATCACTCACAAGATATTCACCAGAGCGGATGTGGATGATTGAATCGTACCTATGAGGGATTGAAACACCGACGAACAGATCGACGCTCTTGGGCAGGCGTTAGATTGAATCGTACCTATGAGGGATTGAAACGCTTCTGCTTCGAACTCTGCGGGTGGTCTTTCTTCTGATTGAATCGTACCTATGAGGGATTGAAACTTGTACGCGTCCACAACTTCTGGAGGCGCAGAATCTTGGATTGAATCGTACCTATGAGGGATTGAAACATTGCAAGCCGGAGGTGGTGGCAGGAGCGCTGCACGGGATTGAATCGTACCTATGAGGGATTGAAACCGCGAGTTGCTGTGTTTCCTCCGGACGTAAAGTACGGATTGAATCGTACCTATGAGGGATTGAAACTAATGTGATGGTTTAAGGAGATCATCCGCCGTGACCGGATTGAATCGTACCTATGAGGGATTGAAACCCGGGCAAGGTTGCAGGCTCTGGGAGTCTTCTTCTGGGATTGAATCGTACCTATGAGGGATTGAAACAGAAAAAAATTTGACAAAACTTTTTCCACGAGACGAGATTGAATCGTACCTATGAGGGATTGAAACGGGTGCGGAAAGGTTGGTCTCTTATTCGGTCCCTGTGATTGAATCGTACCTATGAGGGATTGAAACATGTGAAACTTGAGGGGATGGATCAACTCTTGGCCCAGATTGAATCGTACCTATGAGGGATTGAAACTCGCCACTTGCTTTTGTTAAGGCGGGCAAGCAAATTTGATTGAATCGTACCTATGAGGGATTGAAACATGATTGACTGCAAAATCGACACTATACCGCCCCCCGATTGAATCGTACCTATGAGGGATTGAAACTGGTAAAACGGCAATTCGACGCGGCGCAGGGAATGCGATTGAATCGTACCTATGAGGGATTGAAACGGATTCTTCGAAAAAGTGATGGGAAAATTCGCAACCAGATTGAATCGTACCTATGAGGGATTGAAACATGGTGTTGGCAATGACGTTGGGGACGGACAGTGGGGATTGAATCGTACCTATGAGGGATTGAAACGTCGTTGGATCGACTGGAACGGTCTGGATTGCTGGATTGAATCGTACCTATGAGGGATTGAAACCCTGTTCAGAAACTCCAGCTTTTTCGCAAGTTTGTCCGAGATTGAATCGTACCTATGAGGGATTGAAACTCGATGACCGATGTGCCAGATAAACCGTACTTTTTGGATTGAATCGTACCTATGAGGGATTGAAACGAGAGATCAATATTAGCACCACCGCTTTGTTCTAGATTGAATCGTACCTATGAGGGATTGAAACAACTTCTGTTTTTTCATCGCCGCATCTCCCCTTGCAAGATTGAATCGTACCTATGAGGGATTGAAACTAGATACGGCAGGTGTTCCGCCAAATCTCGAAGACAGATTGAATCGTACCTATGAGGGATTGAAACAATACCCATGTGTCGCCATATATTCCAGGCACATCGATTGAATCGTACCTATGAGGGATTGAAACTTGAGGTTCTAAACCGTTACAGAAAGCTGGTGCTGGGATTGAATCGTACCTATGAGGGATTGAAACATGTAGTCGGCAATCGCTTGCTGTGCCGCCGCTTTCAGATTGAATCGTACCTATGAGGGATTGAAACACCGTTCTCAACCAATCCGCCGATATTCGCCCTGAAGATTGAATCGTACCTATGAGGGATTGAAACGCAGGAGAGCTTTCTCAACTCGGGGATGCAGTTCTGGATTGAATCGTACCTATGAGGGATTGAAACAAACTGGAGTCGACGGGAACGTGCCAGCCGGATCAAGATTGAATCGTACCTATGAGGGATTGAAACTGCACATCTGCAATTACACCGTGTTTTAAAATTGCTAAGATTGAATCGTACCTATGAGGGATTGAAACCAAAAAGAAAGCGCTGAGGGCCCGTCACCCGAGCCTTCGATTGAATCGTACCTATGAGGGATTGAAACCCCGACCCCTCCGCCTCAATCGTCCGTGTCAACCGAGATTGAATCGTACCTATGAGGGATTGAAACCAACAATTCTTTCCGCTCTTTTTTCGTCGCATGTTTATGATTGAATCGTACCTATGAGGGATTGAAACATCACATAGGCGTCCTTGACGCCCAACGCCACGACGGGATTGAATCGTACCTATGAGGGATTGAAACTGGCGACTGTAAATGGCTTTCTTCCCATGACGGCGAGATTGAATCGTACCTATGAGGGATTGAAACCTAGTACAGCGTAGTATTTGCTACGCTGTACAATGGGATTGAATCGTACCTATGAGGGATTGAAACAAATACGCCTGAAACAGATATTTTCCAAAAACCATTGATTGAATCGTACCTATGAGGGATTGAAACCCATTTCGCAAAGCAGAAGCCGCAATGATTACGCAAACTGGATTGAATCGTACCTATGAGGGATTGAAACCGAGTGTATATATCCTTACGAGACCGAGCGTTTCGGATTGAATCGTACCTATGAGGGATTGAAACGCATCTCCGCGACAGGCAGCCAAGTATCACTAAAGCGAGATTGAATCGTACCTATGAGGGATTGAAACCAGTGTTCAACGCCAGATCAGAAATTTACAATCCGGGATTGAATCGTACCTATGAGGGATTGAAACATCGGATCGGAACCGGCGTTTGTCCGGTCGGAACTCAAGATTGAATCGTACCTATGAGGGATTGAAACCTCCTTCAGTAGCAAGCCACTGCCCAAGTTCAAACCCCGGATTGAATCGTACCTATGAGGGATTGAAACCCAGCTCCCCAGTCCCCGCCTCATCCATGAAATCATTGATTGAATCGTACCTATGAGGGATTGAAACATTTTCATTAGAACTTCCTTTTTCTCTTGGTATTATGATTGAATCGTACCTATGAGGGATTGAAACCTTCGTGCCATCATCAGTGCTTCCGGGTTGCTCGGGATTGAATCGTACCTATGAGGGATTGAAACGAATGAAAATCGTGAACTTGACACCCCACGCACTGAACGATTGAATCGTACCTATGAGGGATTGAAACTTCATAGTCTTTCTGGTCTGGTTGACTACCTGAAATCGATTGAATCGTACCTATGAGGGATTGAAACTCTCGATTATCTCGCGGCGATCGAGGTCCACGACTTGATTGAATCGTAC
>NZ_JBZCSF010000018.1:0-54369 GCF_058273125.1 Effusibacillus sp. SKA8
ACAAGGCAGAACTCCCGGTTGCGGGGGTGCTCCCAAGAATCCCACGGCTTCAGCCGTGCGGAGTGTCAAAATGAAACAAAAAGGGAGTTGGGAAAATGGAAGTTCCGAAAACGAGTTCCACTCCGCCAACCCATTATGCAGAATATTTACAAACTCAGGAAGGGGAACGATGGGAGATCATCGATGGTGTGCCGTATAATATGACCCCTGCGCCTTCCACGGAACATCAGAGGATCGTCAGTAATTTACAGGGCGAATTTTACGCTTATTTAAAAGGTAAAAAGTGTAAATCGTTTGTTTCTCCTTTCGACGTACGAATGTTTACGGAAGGAAAAACGGACAGCGAAATCAAGACTGTTGTTCAGCCGGATATAACAATTGTTTGCGATCAGTCCAAACTAGACGACAAGGGGTATAATGGAACTCCTGATATGGTGGTGGAAGTCCTTTCTCCGGCTACTGCGAGGAAAGACCGTAACGAAAAACTCAAGCTTTACAGAAAAGCGGGAGTGAAAGAATACTGGATTGTGGATCCGTTCCACAAAACTGTGGAAGTGTACAAGTTTGAGAGAAATGTATTTGCCGAACCCGAAACGTATGGAGAACGTGAAAGAGTGAAAGTGGGTATTTTTGAGGATTTGGAAATCAATTTGGAAGATGTCTTCGCCGGGTAAACTTCTCATACATCCCCAACAAAAGCTGGTAGAGAGGGTTCGGTTCCCTTCGCCTGCTTTATGTTTTGCCATCGATCCGGATTTTGCGGGTGGTGGCTTTTCTCTTTTCCGTATCCGCTGAAGAGAGCTTGTTGTGAACGGGGCTTTAATTTTGTGAAGCACTGGTATGACTTGTGGTATAATGGAACAAGCTGATGCTTACCGGCAATTGCACTCAGAGAGGGGACCTTTCGCTTGAAGAAACAGATCTGGTACGCTGTAGGCGGAGCGTTGGCGGGAGCGGCCGTCGTCGGGTGTGTTTGGCTGTTGAACTCCGGCAATCCCACATTGGCGACAGTCGGTTCGGAACCCATCACAAAAAAGGATTTTCTTACCGACCTTGAAAAAAACTACGGTCGCATGACGCTCACCCAGATGATCGATCGAAAAGTGGTTTTGCAGGCGGCCAAAAAGAACAATTTTACTGTGACAGATCAGGAAGTTGAACGGGAGATCGAAAAATTTAAAAAGCGGTTTCCGTCGGAAGAGCAATTTGAACAATCGCTGGCACAGGAGGGTACCTCGCTTCAGGAATTGAAGGATAATCTGCGTCTGCAAATGCTATATGTAAAATTGGCGACAAAAGACGTGAAAATCACGGAAGACGAGATGCGGAAACATTTTGAAGAACATGTCAAAGATTACGAGCAAAAGGAACAGGTCAAGGCCCGCCATATCCTGGTCGACACGGAAGAAGAAGCAAAAGCGGTCCTGGAACGTTTAAAAAAGAGTGAGGATTTCGCGAAACTTGCGAAAGAAAAATCGAAAGACACTCTGTCTGCCGTCAACGGCGGCGACCTCGGGTTTTTCGAACCTGGCCGAATGGTTCCGGAGTTCGATAAGGTCGCTTTTTCATTGCCGGTCGGCGGTTTGTCCGATCCCGTGAAGACAACTTACGGATACCACATTATCCAGGTGCTTGAAAAGAAAGAGGCCCATAAACCTTCCTTCGAGGAAGTCCGTCCGCAAGTGGAATCCGACTTGAAAGCCGAAAAAGCGGTCCCGCCGGAACGACTGCTCCCGGAGTTGCGGCAGCAGGTGGAGGTCAAGATTTCGTCGGACAAATATAAAGATGTTCTGAATCATTTTGGACAACCCCTCTGGTAAACGAGGGGTTTTAATTTACTCTTTCGTCGAATTAAATCGTATTTATGGCGGATTATGATGTGAAAGTTGTTCATAATGTATTAGTGATATTTTAAAATTGATTTGACACGATAAAAAAGAGCTCTATAATGAATATGTAATCTGTTCACGGGGGTACGAAAAATGAAATTAACCTTGGGGCAAAAAATCCGCGAATTGCGTATTCGGAAAGGACTAACCCAAAGTGAGCTCAGTGAAGGTCTTGTTACTCCTAGTATGATTAGCCAAATCGAATCCGATAAGGCGAACCCTTCGCATCAACTGCTGTCCCAGATTGCGGAGAAGCTTGAGACTCCGATCGAATATTTCCTGACCGATGTCGAAACGCAACTCGAAAAGATGAGTGCATACAAGCTTGCATACGCTGTTATGCAAAAAGGCGATTATCAACAGGCGGCCCAACTGTTCAGCCAAATGGAAGAAGCGCCATCGACGCAAATCACGTTAACCGACATCAAGTTTAATCTGGCATATTGCTATAGGCAGTTGGGAGAGCTGGAAAAAGCGTCCGAACTCTTCGAATCCTGCCTCGATGAGGCGATTGCCGGCAAGAATACTTCAAAAATGATCGCGATCATGAACCAATTGGGAGCGGTTTCTTATGCGCAAAAGAATTATCCGATTGCGATTCACTATTTAAAAAAGGGGTATGATCTCGCCAAGAAAGAAGCGGTTTCCGATCCGCTGCTGGTCGGGGAAATCGCTTACCGACTGGGGCTGATTTACAGTCAAATGTCCGAATGGGAACAAGCCAAACCGTTTTTTGAAGAGGCTGCCTCGCTGTTGCAAAACGAGTGCCTGATTCGGCAAATTGCGGACATCCACCTGGAATTGGCGAAAACGCACCGAAACAACGGCAATTTTGACCAGGCTGCCCGACATGCCGAATCGGCATCCGCGTTGTATCAGGCGCTGCAGTTGCTGGAAACGGCAATCGACGCAAAAGCGCGGTTCGGAGTTGCATTGGGCGAAACCGGGGTAGCACGGCAAGGGATTGTCGAACTAGAGCGTTGCATGTCGCTTTATGAAAATTACGGATTTGAGGAGCGAACCGGTTCGGTGCATGCCGCCCTGGCCAACGTTTGGTTCCAATCCGGAGAATTCGACAAGGCGATTTGCCACTGTGAGAAAGCGCTTGCACTTCAGGTACGTGACGAATGGGAGAGGGCGGAGATTTATCGCATGTTGGCCACTATTCATCTGGAGAAAGAAAGATATGATCTCGCTCTCGAGTGGATCGCAAAGGCGGCGGAACTGGCGGAAAAAACCGGTTCGGCGCCCGACAAGGTCAAAGTGTATGCGGTCTACGGCGATATCTACAAGAAACAAGGCCTGTACCGGGAAGCGATGGAAAGTTTGGAGAAGATGAACGCTGCCATGGTCGAAAATTTGCGTGACCATAAAGTGCTGGTATAAGCGGCATTCTGCCGGTAAGCTATATTCCAAGGGAAGTCGGTTGTTCGTTCGAACGCCGCTTCTTTTTTTTGGCAGCCCATTCTTTCCGGATGCTGCGGGCGAGTTTTCGCAAAAGCCAGCCGCAAACAACGGAGCCGCTGCCAAGGCCTGCCAACACCAGCGAATTGCCGATCCGGAAGGTGAGTTTTTCCGAGGTTGCAAAGAACGCCAAGCAGAGAAAAAAGACGGCCAGAAAGCTACCGCAAAGCATCGAATGCCACTTCCAAGCCGGCTCAAAGACCAGGCCAAACACAACCAGCCACACGGGCACAAACAGAAAAAAGAAGATGGCCAGGTAAAACGAGTACCAGTTTAGGATTAACATCCATCCGATTGCCGCGTTGGTCACGATGACCAACGCAGTCAGCAGCGAAACCATTACGACTTCATGCAGCCATTTTTTTGCCGCTTTGTTCACTCTGATCCCTCCTGCGACACACCCTATACATAAGTATGGGGAATGGACGTAAATATTAATCAGTTTATTGATCTTTAATTTGTCCGAATTGTGTCCGCTTTTCTTTCGTCCTGTGACATGGTACAATGGTAAAGCATTCGAGTTCGAAAGGGATTGGGGAGGAAAGAGGATGCAGCTGGACAAACTTCGTGGCGACAAGACGTTACATCAACTCTTTGAAGCTGTTTTGCAACTGAGAACCATCGAGGAGTGCTACCAGTTTTTCGATGATCTGGCGACGGTCAACGAGATCCAATCCCTGGCACAGCGGTTAGAAGTTGCACGGATGTTGCGGAAAGGCCACACCTACAGCCAGATCGAAGCGGAGACGGGCGCCAGCACGGCCACCATCAGTCGCGTGAAGCGGTGCCTGAACTACGGAACGGATGGATACAACCTGATTTTGGACCGATTGAATAAATGAGCCGGTTGCAGTTGCCGTGGAGTGCCTGGCGTCATGTGGTGAAGCTCGATCCGGATCGGACGTTGGGCGATTCGGATTTGCGGGAATTGGCGCAAACCGGAACCGATGCGGTACTGGTCGGAGGCACGCAGGGGATTACGTTTGAAAAAACGGCTGCCTTAATTCGCCGGCTGCGGGTGTTTGCGCCGGGGCTGGCGGTATGGCAGGAGGTGTCCGAACAAACGGCGGTGGTGCCTGACGCGGATGGTTACGCCATTCCGGTCGTGCTGAACGCAGGCGCCACCGAATGGTTGATTGGCCGCCATAAAGCGGCTGTCGAACTGTTTGGCGATTTGATTCCGTGGCAGCGGATGGTCGCGGAAGGATACGTGATCCTGAATCCGGACGCGGCGGCGGCAAAGTTGACCCGGGCGGCGGTGCCGCGGAGCGCGAAAGAAGCGGCCGCTTACGCTTTGGCCGCAGAGCGGATATTGGGGATGAAACTGATCTATCTCGAATACAGCGGACGTTACGGAGATCCGGAATGGGTCCGCCAAGTGCGCGGAATGACGACTGCCCATCTCGTTTACGGCGGGGGGATCGACACGGCGGAGCGGGCGGCGGAGATGGCTGCCGTTGCCGACACGATTGTGGTGGGAAACGCTTTGTACGAAAAAGGGATGGAAGCGGTTCGGGAAACGGTAAGAGGGGTACGTGCGGCCAAAGGTCGGTAAATAAAACGACCCACAACGACTTTCAATGTTCGTCATGGGTCGTTACCCAAAAAATATTCCATGAATATGTGAAAAATTATACTTTGTTGCCGAATTTTCGTCAACACTTCTACCCGCTTCTACACAATTTTGTCGATTTTGGTGTTGATGTTTGTCAATGGTGTTTTTACCGGGAGATGAGCTTGAACACATCCTGGAAAGTCACAACCACCATCAAGCCGAGCAGGAACAGGATGCCGATCAGGTTGATGGAGGCTTCTTTTTCAAGCGGAATCCGTTTTCCGCCGCGGAGCCCTTCAAGGATTAAAAACATCAGTCGGCCGCCGTCCAGGCCGGGAATCGGAACCAAGTTGAGCACCGCCAGATTGATCGACAAAAGCGCCATAATGTGCAGATAACTGGGGAGACCCGCTTGCGACGCCTCTCCGGTGATCTGGATGATCCCCACGGGGCCCGCCATATCCTTAAAGGCAAACTGGCCGGTCACAAATTTGCTCAACCCTTCCACCGTCAAATAGGTTAGCTCGCCGGCATGCCGGATCGCCGCCTGGGTGTTCTGCCAGAACCCGCCGAACTGTTCATAGACGCGGGTACCGCCGATGTTGACCCCGATCATCGGGGGATTGTTACCCTGGCGGACCGGCGTCATCCGCAGGTCGATTGTCTTGGAGTCGCGAAGCACTTGGATCGTGACAACCCGTCCCTCGTTAGCCTGGATTTCACTTGTGAAGTCGTTTTGCGTCACGATTTTCTTGCCGTTAACGGCAAGGAGCCGGTCGTTTGGCTGTATTCCCGCTTTCTGGGCCGGGGAATCCGGTATGACGTTCGCGACATAGATGTCTTTAAAATTGTTGGTGGGAAGCCCGTATAAGTTGATCATCAGGGTGAGAATCGCGATGGCTCCCAGGAAGTTCATGATGACCCCCGCGACGATCACCAGCATGCGGGCCGCCAGCGGTCGGTTATTGAAATTATCGGGAGCGTTGATCGCTTCCGGATTGTCTTCGCCAAGCATTTTGACATATCCGCCAATCGGTATCCAGTTGAGGCGATACACGGTGTTGTTGCGCCTGAATTTGAAAATCGGACGTCCAAACCCGACGGCAAATTCTTCCACTCTGACGCCTGTCGCCCGAGCTGCCCAAAAGTGCCCCAGTTCGTGAATGAAGATCAGGATTCCGAGAGCGAGCAGTGCCATTGCAATGTTCATGAACGATCAATCACTCCTTATCCGCATCGAGTCTTAGGGTTGACTCCGTTGCTTCAATCTATGCAGAAAACGGGATGGACATTCTCCACCCATTGTGTGTATGGTAAATAGTATACCATGTTTTGGGACTTCGCAACGAAGTGAGTTTGTTTCAAGTTTTTGTATAAACTGTGGGTAATGGCTGCATTGGAAGGAGGAGGCGGAATATTTGTCCAAACTGACGTTGCTGCTTGATGTTTCGGATGAAGAGCGCAAGTTTGACGAACTGTTGGCGGAAACCGGCTCCCGGCTTGCCGCGGGAGAACAAGTCCGGCTGCAGGTGCCTTTGCGGTCTCCGAAATTGCGGGTTCCTTTTCTGAAACTGGCCCGCGAACATCGCGTCAAATCGGAAATCGTGCTGGAGTGCAAAGAGATTCACCGCCTTCTGCAGATCCCGACCTATGCGGAAGACGTCGACCGGATCGAGATTCGGCAACAGGTGCGGATCGATGCGGAAGCGGCGGCTTTTTTCCAAAACAATGAAGCAGAATTGGTAAACCGGCCGGCCTCCCTGTTTCGTCGGCTGGAACGCGAAGGGCTGCTGCTGCGTTTCATTCCGGAATATGAGGGCTCGATCGGGCTTGACCAGCACAATCCGCATCACACCTACAACGTATTTGATCATATCCTGCAGGCGACTTCGTTTGTGGCGGGTACCAACCTGAAGATGGTGTGGACGCTTCTGCTGCACGACATAGGGAAAGGGTATCCCGGAATCAAACAATTTTTCGGGGTGTTTGTCAAACCGTATGCATTCTATTCAAAAAAAGAGCGGGTGGTGATTGAGAACGGAGCCCGCATCCGCGACGGACTGGATTCGGGCGAAACCTATCGCGTCAACGGGATCGACGTTCCGCAGGAGTATATCAAAACCGACCTGGTGGGACATTTTTACGATCATGAAAATGTCGGAGCGCAGTTGGCGCTGAGAATCCTGCCGCGGCTCGGGTATTCGCTTGAATTCGCACACGAGGTGGCGACTCTGGTGCAGTTTCACATGACGATGCCGCGGGATATGGACACGATATCCGCGTCCGCGCTGCGAAAGTGGTACGCCAAGGTCGGCAAATACGCGGCGGAGCTGATGATGGTCCGGCTGGCGGACGATCGGGGAAAATTGTAGGGGTCTTGCAGAAAAGACCCGTTTTTGTTGAAAAATATGCTACAATAGAAAGGAATCGAACATATGTTTGATGAGATTCAAAATATCGGGCGGTGGCAATATGATTTCAATCGGCGATTCGGATACGATTCTTGAGGGGCTGAACCCGCAGCAGCGGGAGGCGGTGTTGCACAGAGACGGCCCGCTGTTGATCCTGGCGGGAGCCGGATCCGGCAAAACCAGCACGTTGACGCGGCGGATCGCTTATTTGATTCATGAGCATCGGGTGGCGCCGTGGTCGATTTTGGCGATTACGTTTACCAATAAAGCCGCCCGCGAAATGCGGGAACGCGTGGAAAATCTGGTCGGCACCATCGCGGCAGACATGTGGGTGTCGACGTTCCACTCGATGTGCGTGCGGATTTTGCGGCGCGAAATCGGGAAAATCGGCTATTCGACTTCCTTCACGATTCTCGACACGGCCGATCAGTTGACTGCGGTCAAACAGTGTTTGGCCGATTTGAACCTGGATTCCAAGAAGTTTGAGCCGCGCTCCGTTTTGCATCAGATTTCCGGGGCGAAAAATCAGCTGCAAGGACCCCTTGCCTTCGCGAGACAGGCACGGGATTATTTTCAGCAGACGGCGGCCCAGGTGTACGAACGCTACCAAAAGCTGCTCTTTGCGAACAACTCGCTGGATTTTGACGATTTGATCATGAAGACGGTCGAACTGTTTGCGGCCGATCCCCTGACACTGGAACGCTACCAGGATAAATTCCGGTACCTCCATGTCGATGAATACCAGGACACCAACCATGCGCAATATAAGTTGATTCAGCTGCTTGCGGCGAAACACCGCAACCTGTGCGTGGTCGGCGATTCCGATCAGTCGATTTACGGCTGGCGCGGCGCCGACATCTGGAACATCCTCAACTTTGAAAAGGATTATCCGGACGCCAAGGTGATCAAGCTGGAACAAAATTACCGTTCGACGAAGAAGATTCTTGGCGCGGCCAACGCGGTCATCGAGAACAACACGCAGCGCAAAGCGAAAAACCTCTGGTCGGACAAGCCGGAAGGCGAGAGGATCGTGTTGTACCGTGCGATGAACGAGCATGATGAGGCTTATTTTGTCGTCGAACAGATCCAAAACGCTTTAGAGGAAGGGTTTTCTTACCGGGATTGCGCCGTGTTGTACCGGACGAACGCCCAGTCGCGGGTGCTGGAAGACGTGATGGTCAAATCTTCGGTCCCCTATACGATTGTCGGCGGCATCCGGTTTTACGAGCGGAAAGAGATCAAAGACGTTCTCGCCTATCTCCGGCTGATCGCGAACATGAACGACGACATTTCGCTGACACGGATCATCAACGTCCCAAAGCGCGGGATCGGCGACGGGACGCTCGACAAGATTCGGGCCTATGCCAATGCCCACGGAATATCGATGTTTGCGGCGATGGCGGAAGTGGAGCAAATCGGGCTGTCGCCAAGGTTTACCAAAACGATCAAGGATTTCGTCCTGATGATCCGGAATCTGGCTGTGCAGCAACAGTATTTGTCGGTGACGGAACTGACGGAAGAGATGTTGAAGGTCACGGGATACAGGGCGGAATTGAAAGCGGAAAAAACAATTGAGGCGGAGACGCGGCTTGAAAACCTGGACGAATTTTTGTCCGTCACGCAGGAGTTTGAAAAGCGCTACCCGGGCGAAGGGTTGCTCGCTTTCCTGTCGGAAGTGGCGCTGGTGGCGGATGTGGACGCGCTTTCGGAACAGTCGGATGCGGTGACCCTGATGACGCTTCATTCGGCAAAGGGACTTGAATTTCCAATCGTTTTTTTGGCGGGGATGGAGGAGGGGATTTTTCCCCATATGCGGGCGTTGGACGATCCGAATGAAATGGAAGAGGAGCGGCGTCTGTGCTACGTGGGCATCACGCGCGCGGAAGAGAAACTCTTTCTTACGGCGTGTCTGAGCCGGACGTTGTTTGGCCAGACGCGCAGCAATATGGAATCGCGGTTTTTGCATGAAATTCCGCCCGAACTGGTGGAAGAGACGGGGACTGCGGCAAGAACCGCAGGCGGGTTTGGCGTCGCAGGCCGCGGTATGGGGACAAGCGGTACGGGAATCCGCGGTGCCGATATGAATGGCGCCGGCGGTGTCGGGACGGGAAACGCCGTGCCCCGGACTCCCGTGCGTCCTGGCGGGATCGGGAATCAGATCCCGAAAGGATTTGGCGCGGATTTGTCGATCTCTTGGGAGATGGGCGACAAAGTGCGGCACAAAGCTTGGGGGGAAGGCACGATTATCGAGCGTTCGGGCGAAGGGGAAGAGCTTGAATTGACCGTCCGGTTCGCTCCTCCGACCGGCGTGCGGAAGCTGCTTGCCAAATTCGCGCCGATCACAAAGGCATAATTAACAGACAGCGGGTCAAAAGTACGTTGAGGTGACATCATGACGCGAGAACAAGCGGTTGCAAGAATTGAAGAACTGCGTTCCATCATCCGGCAGCACGATTACAACTACTACGTGCTCGATCAGCCGACGATCAGCGATTATGAATATGACCGGCTGATGCGGGAATTGATCGCGTTGGAAACGGAACACCCGGATTTGATCACCCCCGATTCTCCGACGCAGCGGGTCGGCGGGCAAGTGCTGGAGGGGTTTGCAAAGGTCGCGCACCAAAGTCCGATGTTGTCTCTTGCCAACGCCTTTGGGGCCGGTGAATTGCGGGATTTCGACCGCCGCGTCAAATCTTTGGTTCCGGGCGAAACGTTCAATTACGTTGCGGAATTGAAGATTGACGGACTGGCTGTGTCCCTGGTTTATGAAAACGGGGTATTTGTGCGCGGCGCCACCCGGGGTGACGGTGAGATGGGGGAAGACATCACCGCCAACCTGAAAACGATCAAGACGTTGCCGCTTGTGCTTTCAAAACCTCTTACGATCGAAGTGAGAGGCGAGGCGTATCTGCCGAAGCGGGAGTTTGAACGGATCAATCAGGAACGAAAACAGGCGGGAGAGACGCTGTTTGCGAATCCGCGGAACGCGGCGGCCGGTTCGCTGCGACAGTTGGACCCGCGGATTGTGGCGAAACGGAACCTCTCGATTTTTCCGTATGCGATCGGAGCGATGGAAGAAGAGATTGTCGACACGCACGCGGCAGCGTTGGATCTGCTGGAGGAACTCGGCTTTATGGTCAATCCGGAACGGCAGGTGCTGCCGGATATCGAAGCGGTGATCGAGTTTGTCGAATCGTGGACGGGCGAGCGGCGAGCCGCGCTTCCGTACGAGATAGACGGGATTGTCGTCAAGGTCAACCAAACCCGTTTGTATCCCCGTCTCGGGACGACTGCGAAAAGTCCGCGCTGGGCAATCGCATACAAGTTTGCCGCCGAACAGCGGGAGACAATTCTTCGCGACATCATTGTCAACGTGGGGCGGACGGGTGCCGTCACGCCAACCGCCGTACTTGATCCGGTCAGGCTTGCCGGTACGACGGTGTCCCGGGCTACGCTGCACAACGAGGACATCATTCGTGAACTGGGGGTTATGATCGGGGATACGGTGGTCGTGCAAAAAGCGGGCGATATTATCCCCGAGATCGTGCGCGTCGTCACGGAAAAGAGGACGGGTGCGGAACGGCCGTTTTTTATGCCGACGCATTGTCCCGAGTGCCAAGCTGAATTGGTGCGTCTGCAGGGGGAAGTGGCGCTTCGCTGCCTCAATCCGCAGTGCCCGGCCCATAACCGGGAAGGGATCATCCACTTCGTATCCCGCGACGCCATGAACATTGATGGATTGGGCGAGCAGATCGTCACGCAACTGTTTGACAACCAGCTGGTGCGCGATCCGGCCGACCTGTACTATTTGACGATGGACGATCTTCTGCCGCTGGAAAGAATGGGGAAAAAATCGGCCCAGAACCTGCTCAGGTCCATCGAAAAATCGAAAGAGAACTCGCTGGAACGGCTGATCTTCGGTTTGGGCATCCGTTTTGTGGGGGAAAAAGCGGCCAAGCTGCTGGCCGACCGTTTCGACACCCTTGATAACCTGATGCGGGCTTCCGCGGAGGAACTGCTGGCAATTCCGGAAATCGGGCCGAAAATCGCGGAATCCGTCCGGCAGTATTTTGCCCAGGACACCGCGCAGCGGGTCATCGAAAAATTGCGGCGGGCGGGCGTGAACTTTACGTACCAAAGGCCGGCCGTACTGGAGTCGGAGGATTCCCCGTTTCGCGGGAAGACCTTCGTGTTGACGGGAACGCTCGCGACGATGGACCGCAAGGAAGCCAGCCGGTTGATCGAACAGCGCGGCGGAAAAGTGACCGGCTCCGTATCGAAGCACACCGATTATGTGGTTGCCGGCGAAAAAGCCGGTTCGAAACTCGAGAAAGCGAGAGAGCTTGGCATTGCGGTTTTGGATGAGGAAACGCTGCTGGCATGGCTTAAAGAGAAGTAAAAAACAGGTCCTGCTCGGACAGGTCATAGAGCAGCAAATCGGGGTTCGCGGCAGCAAGTTCCTCGTAACAATTGCCTCCGGTGGCGACCGCAATCACTTTGGCGCCGATTTGGCGGGCGGCTTCAATGTCTTTGACGGTATCGCCAACCACGACGACCTGCTGTGGGGCGAAGTCGATTCCGTAATAGGCGCGTGCCCGTTCAACCCCGACTTGCAAGACTTTGTAGCGTTCGACCGGCGATTCGCAAAAGCCGCCAACCGGAAAAAACGGATTGAGACGAAACGCGTCCAATTTGATCCGGGCCCCGGTCTCCAGATTTCCGGTACCGATTGCGTTAAACATGGAGGCGCTTTGATCGATCCTCTGCAAAATCTCCTTCACGCCCGGCAGCAGCTCGGCGCTGCCGGTATGGATTTCCTGTTCCAACGCCCGGTAATAAGCAGCCAGAAAATCGGGCAGCCGGGCGCGGTCGATTTGAAACTTGCGAAAAACCGGTTCAATGAAATGCAGATCGAGTCCGCCTGCCATTTGCATGTCCCCGAATGCGTCCGGGATGCGAAACATCTCGAAAAAGGCTTTGTCCATCGCCCGCTTGCCGGCGCCTTTGGCGCGAATCAACGTCCCGTCGATGTCCCAAAGAAATAGCGTATTCAAAGGAAAGACCTCCTTTTCTCCGCGTGCTGTCTTGATTACAACGTCGATCCAATTCACGCGTCTATCTCGGCGAAAAGGTTTCTTGGCCGGTTTTTTGACTGTCCATTTTATCATAAGTCAAAGAGCGCCGCCAATGCGACAAAAACGTTTCCACCGGACCGGTCTGCGGCGCTTCCAGCAGACAGGCGGGGTTTCCCTCCGCCGCAATCTGTCCGTCGATCAAAACGGCCGCCCGCCGCGTCAGGCGCTGAATGTCACGAAAATCGTGGCTCACCAGTACGGCGGTGGTGCCAGTCGTTTGCAAAATCCCGGCCAGATCTTCTAGAAGGGCTTCCTTGGTCGGGGCGTCCAAGGCGGAAAAGGGCTCGTCGAGAAACAACACATCCGGTTCCAGGACGAACGCCCGGGCCAGGCTGGCCCGCTGCGCTTCCCCGCCGGACAGGGACCTTGCAGGCTGTTTTGCGAGATGGCCGATTCCGAAGCGCTCGAGCCATTTTTCCACCCGGGGGTTTGCTTCGTGTTTGGGAATTCTGCGGATTTTCAATCCGGCGGCCACGTTGTCGAACACGGTGCCGGCAAGCAATCGCGGTTCCTGGAACACGATCGTGATCCGCCGCCGGATCTGCAGGGGAACGCCGCCTGTCAGGGGCTGGCCCCGGAATGTCAGCTCACCGGACGAGGGACGCTCGAGACCTGCGAGGATCTTTAACAGGCTGCTTTTTCCGGAACCGTTCGGACCGACCAGCCCGACCGATTCGCCCGGTTCCAGATGAAAATTGACGCCCCGCAGGATGGTTTTGCCGCCTTGCCGCCAATAAATGTCGCGTGCGGTCAGCATATGTCACACTCCCAAACGTTTCTGCTGCAAAAGGGTTAACCACAATGTCACGAGGTAGGCGAGCAGGGTGAGAATCACGCTTAATGCGATGGCGACGTCAAAATTGCCTTTCGACACTTCCATCACGATGGCTGTCGTAAGCACCCGGGTAGATCCTTTCACGTTGCCGCCGACCATCATGGACGCCCCGACTTCCGACACGACAGCGCCAAAACCGGCAATCACGGCAGCCAGCAGCGAGTAACGGGCTTCCTTTACGAGGAACCACAGGTATTGGAACCGGTTGGCTCCCAGTGCGCGGATTTGCAGCCGGAGTTTCGGATCGATCTGTTGGATGGCGGCGCTTGTCAAACCGATCACCACCGGGGATGCGATGACCGCCTGGGCAATTATAATGGCGGTTGGCGTGTAAAGCAGGTTGAAGGAGCCGAGAGGTCCGGAGCGCCAAAGAAAAATCGTCACCCACAGTCCGACCACGACGGGCGGCAATCCCATACCGGTGTTGACCAGGCTGATCAGGAAACGGCGGCCGGGAAACCGGGTTAACGCCAACAGGGTTCCCAAGGGAACCCCGACGACGAGACTGATGAAGGTTGCGGTTCCCGAGACCTGAAGCGTCAGGAAAGTGATGCGAACCACTTCGGGATCGCCCGTTATCAGCATACGGAAGGCTTTTCCGATTCCTTCCCAGATCAATTCCATGCGGTCACATCCTTATTTGCCGATCTCCTCTTCTTTCTTGCCGGCATCCGGAAAGAACAGCAATTGCCCGAATTTGTCCTTGCCGAACTCGCCGATCATTTTCTGCGTATCGGGGCTGACCATGAAGTCCGCGAACGCTTTTGCGCCGTCTTTGTTGACTTTCGGGAATTTATCCGGATTGACCTGCATGACGTGGTAAATGTTCAGCAGAGATTTTTCGCCTTCCAGCAGAATGTCGAGTTTCAGGTTCTTCTTCAACGACAGATAGGTGGCGCGGTCGGTCAGCGTGTATCCGCCTTTGTCGGACGCGATGTTCAGCGTCTGGCCCATGCCGGAACCGCTTTCCTGGTACCAGGTGCCTTTGGGATCGACATTTGCCTTTTTCCACAGGGAGATTTCCATCTTGTGCGTACCGGAATCATCGCCACGGGACACAAAGACCGCCTTGCTGTCCGCAATCGCTTTCAGAGCTTCCGCGGCGGTTTTTTTGCCTTTGATCTTGGCCGGATCTTCGGGCGGGCCGACGAGGATGAAGTCGTTGTGCATGACCAGTTGGTAGTTGACAACCGTTTTTTCGTCAACCAGCTTCTTTTCGGATGAAGGCGCGTGGGTCAGCAAAACGTCAGCTTCGCCCTTTTCTCCCATTGCCAGCGCCTGGCCGGTGCCGACGGCAATCGGTTTGATCTTGTAGCCCGTTTTCTTCTCAAATTCGGGAATCAGCACATCCAGCAATCCGCTGTCCTGCGTGCTGGTGGTTGTCGCAAGGATGACATCCGGGTTAGCAGGCTTTGCGGGCGGTTGCGCCCCGGGATTGGCCGCCGGCGGCGTTGCGGTTTGGCAGCCGGCAAGCGCCAAAAGTGCGGCGGATGCGGCTAGCAGGCGCCGGATTCGGGAAAAACTTTTTTTCTTCATCATGTATCTCCTCCCAATATGCAAGTGCCCGTCAGGGTCGTGTCATAACCGGGCTGACTTTGCACCGCGTTGCGAAAAGCTTGCGACTGCAAAAGAGCCTCGATCTGCCGCCATTCCGGGGAGCGGGCAGTGTCTTCCCGGCAAACGAGGTCATAGCGTTCCCGGAATAAAGGAACAAAATCGAGACCCAACCGGACAGCGGCGGACTGCACGCCGATTCCCGCATCCGCCAAGCCGTTTGCGACACGGCAAGCGATGCCGAAATGGGTGGTCTCTTCCGTTTCGTAACCCTGGATGGAAGCCGGAGAAATCCCGGAGGTGCGTAAAAAGGAATCGAGCCGCAGCCGGGTCCCAGCACCTTTTTGCCGGTTGACGAAGCGAAGGCCCGGTTTGGCAATGTCTTCCCAGGATTGAAGCCGCAGGGGATTGCCGGGGGGGACGATCCAGCCCTGCACGCGCTGCACCAAATTGACGACTGTTACCGGCTCGCCCGGCAGGACGTATTCGATAAAGGGCAGGTTGTATTCCTCCGTTTTGACATCCCAAAGGTGTATGCCGGCGATATGGGCTTTCCGCCTGTAAAGCGCGATCAGACCTTCCATGCTGCCCGTATACAAGGCGGATAGCGACAGTGGGTGTGGAGAATGCTTCAAAAACTCGATCAGGAGTTCAATGACCGGCTCGTGGCTGCCGGCAAAACGAAATCCCGTGTCGTCCGTTACTGCCGTTTCCTTTGCGGGATCGCCGTCCGTTTCACCGGTTCGGGTTCCGCCGTCCAAGCGAAGGTCCAGCGCTTCAGGGTCGATGCGAAGCTGGCGCCCGATTCGCCGGGCCGGCAATTCTCCCCTTTTGATCAGTTCGTAGACTGTATATTTTGAAATCTTCAGGATCTGAGCCGCTTCTTCAGGCGTCAAAGGCGGTCTGCCGCTCATGGCTGCCTCCTTGTCCAGGTTAAGTTATAACTAGTTTATGTGAGTTTGAATTGTTGGTCAATTGGTTTTTGTTTGGTTTAGTTGTATTTGATTAGTTCTATATACATGGGTTGTCTTGATATGACCAAATTGCGTGACATGTTGTATAATGAAAGGAAAAAAGAGGGAATGGTGCCATCCGTATGAGGAAAATCACTCTGTCGGATTTAAATGAAAGAATTGAAAAAGCCCGGGGCATCGAAACACTGATTCGCGCACAGCGGGAACAGCGCCCGGCAGGCAATAAACCCCGGTCGGAAGGGGAAAAGCTGCTCCTTATGCAAATCGCCAGCCAAAAATGGAAGCGTAATATGCGAAAAGTCGGGGAGAGGAAGTGGAAGTATGTCGGCAAATAAAGAAAAATGGCTGGCACAACTGCGTGAATACCGTAAAATCGACGATCCGTTAAAAAGGAGTCTCGCCATTTTGTCCGTGTTGACAGAGGCCATGGAATCGGTGGGAATCAAGCCGGTTCTTGTGGGAGGCAAGGCGGTCGAATTTTATACATGCGGGAGTTATTTTACATATGACACCGATCTGGTGATAAACGGCAGGGAACAAGCAGGGCAAATACTTGGCGCACTTGGTTTCGAAAACCGATTCGGCGAACGGCATTGGTATAACAAAGAATTGGATTTTGTGATCGAAATCCCCGACAGCGTTTTGGCGGGAAGCATGGAAAAGGTAAACGAGGCGGAAGTGAACGGTAAAAAAGTTTATGTTATCGGCTACGAAGACCTCTTGGTGGATCGCTTGCGGGCGTGCCACTTTTGGAAATCGTCCCGCGATTGCGAACAGGCGGAGAGTTTGTTCACTATACACTTTCATGAAATCGATCTTGATTATTTGCGGGAACAAGTGAAAAAAGACCGGCTTGACCATGTCCTTGACGACCTTATCCAAAAAGCGGAATCTAACCGTAAGCAGCTCGGGTTGGATTGAAAAAGTTTTCTGTCCCGGTTTAAAACACAAACATCCCCTGTGTGAATTTGTCCAACAAATACCACTGGCCCGCGATGCTGAAGAGAATCGCCGGGATCAGCCAGCGTTTGCGGCGGAGCAGCAGCGCCCAGATCACAAACAACGGGAAGATGACAATCACAAAGCGCGGGATGCTGTAAAAATAGGAATTCGTTTCGCTTGGCGAGAAAAGCGGGACAGTGATTGCAGCCAGCAGATACACCATGTAGCTGCCGCGCAGGCGAAAGCGTTTTCGCCATAGCGACAATGCCGCCAGCGCCAGTTCCCAGTACGCAGCGACCGCCTCATAGGTATGGTTGTATTTTGGCCAGCCCCGGCGGGGTTTCAAAAGCACGTCCCAGGTTCCGTACCACACAGTGGCCCATGGCCAACGAAAGGAACGGTTCCAATATTTCTGCGCGTGCACAAACCCCAGCCCGTCCCCGATTTTGTAATGCAAATGCGCCATATATGCGAAGATACCCGCGGGTATCAGCGCCACTGGCAAAATATCCCTCCGTATGCGCCGCCATTCAAAATCTCTCAAAGCCAAATACTCGTACAGAAAAGGCAACACCAACAAAACCCCGGTGTTTCTCGTCAGGGAAGCAAAAAACCCAAAAATTCCCGCTGCCTCCCATTTCCCCTGCCGGACAAAATAAAAACAGCCCGCCGTCCAGAACAGAAACAAAGATTCTGTGTAAACGGCGGAAAAATAAAACGATGTTGGAAACAATACAAGCAGGATTAAGGTTCTCACGACAACATCCCGGCTGTAGTCGATCGAAAGCAGGCGCACAAGGAAATAAAGCCCCAGCAGGAAAGCGGCGTTGGCGATCAGCAGCCCGCCGATCCGGTATGACATTCCGAACGCGTCATGCAGCAAACGCATCAACAGCGGATACAAAGGGAAAAATGCGGCCGGTTGCTGCCCGCCGTATCCCTCCGAAGCGATTCGGATATACCAAAGGGAATCCCAGCGCACAAAGTTGTGCAGCAAAGCGTATTCGAGATACTCCCCGAATGAGGGCGGGGATACGCGTCTGTCGACAAAAAACAGACTTCCTCCGACCACGATGCATTTGTGAACGAAGAAAAGCGCAAGTGTATAAAGCCAGGCTTGTCGTCGGAACATATGCTCACCTCATTAACAGTCATACTAAACGATCGGGAAATCACTGTCAAAAATCACCAAACGGTTGGTTGAGGAGGCACCCATGATCAGTGTCATCATTCCAACATACAACGAGCAAGGAAATATACTCGCCCTGACGGAACGGATTCGCGGCGCGTTGAACGGGGAGAGCTACGAAGTGATTTTTGTCGATGACAGTACGGACGATACACCGGCAGTATTGCAAACGGTTACGGAAAAATACACCGAATTCCGCTATATTCGCCGTGACCATGAAAAGGGGCTCGCGACGGCGGTGATCCGGGGGTTTGAAACGGCGCGGGGCGAGATATTGGCTGTGATGGATGCGGATCTGCAGCATCCGCCCGAATTGCTGCCGGAGATGTTAAAGCAAATCCAGCGGGGAGCGGATCTGGTCATTCCCAGCCGGTTCCTCACCGGCGGCGGGGATCGAGGACTTCGGCCGCACCGCAAGCTGATTGCCAGAGGCGCCAGACTCATCGGACAAGCCGCCCTCCGCCGGGTGCGCAAAGTGTCGGATCCGATGAGCGGTTTTTTCATGCTGCGCAGGCATGTGCTGCAGGAAATCGATTGGAATCCGATCGGATGGAAGATTTTATTGGAAATCCTCGTGAAAGGACATTATAAACATGTGGTCGAGGTCCCTTACGAGTTTCAAAAACGGCATGGTGACGAATCGAAAATGAATCTTCAAGAACAGTTGAATTATTTGCGGCATGTGTGCCGTCTTGTCGCGAGCAGTCCGGAGGACCGCAGGTTGTTCATCTTTTTGCTGGTCGGAATGTCGGGTGTGCTGGTCAATTTGTTCGCGTTTGAGATCTTTTACGCGGTGGCGCGGTTTACCGCCTTATTCTCGGGGTTTCTTTCCGCATTGGCCGCGATGACATCCAATTTCGTGCTTCACGATACGTTCACCTGGCCCGGTGAAAAACAGGGCCTGCTGCTGGCGCGGTATTTCAAATATGTCGTGATCTCGACGGTCGGGATCGGGATCAATTTATTGACGCTGTATGCGTTGCACACAAGGTTCGGGGTGCATGCATTATTGGCGGACGCAATTGGGATACTGGTTGCTACCGGGTGGAATTTCGGCATGAACAGCATCTGGACATGGCGTCAAAACGCAAAAATCGCGGCTCATTCAATGAATGACTACGGGAGGCCGTAACGCATGTCTGACTTGAACGTAATCGTAATGGCGGGGGGCAAAGGCGAACGGTTTTGGCCGCTCAGCCGCTCCCAGTGGCCGAAGCAATTTTTGACGATCGCCGGGCATCGCTCAATGCTGCAAATGACGGTCGACCGCTTGCAGAAGCTGGTCCCGCTCGAACGGATTTACATCGTGAGCCATCGTAACTACCGGCACCTTGTCAAACTGCAGTTGCCGGAACTGCCGGAAGGCAATCTTTTGCTGGAACCGGTCGGGCGCGACACGGCCGCTTGCATCGGGCTGGCGTCCTATACAATCGCACTGCAAAATCCGGCCAGCGAATTGTTGGTTGTCCCGGCGGATCATTACATTGAGGACGAGGATTCGTTTGCCAGAAGCATCCGCAAGGGAAGAGAGGTGTTGCAGAGAACCCGTGGAATCGTCACTTTGGGGATCAGGCCCGCGTATCCGGAGACCGGCTACGGCTATATGCGGGTGTCAACGCGGGAGGAAGACCGGATTTTCTCCGGATACAAGGTGGAAAGGTTTCTCGAGAAGCCGAACCGCGAAACGGCCGAATATTTCATACAACAGCCGAACTATTTTTGGAACAGCGGGATGTTTCTGTGGCACGCCGATACGATCGAGCAAATGATCCGGCTGTTTTTGCCCGATCTGCACAAAGGGCTGGAAACGATTCGCCGTTCCTTGGGAACGCCGGACGAACACGCCGTCATGGAGCAGGTCTATCCGAGGCTTCCCGCCATCTCCATCGATTACGGCGTCATGGAAAAAGCGGACAATATCCATATGGTTCCGTGCGAGTTCGGATGGAACGATGTCGGCAGCTGGGGAGCGCTTGCAAAGATTTCCGAGCGGGACATGTACGACAATGTCATCCAAGGCAATGTCGTAAGGCTGGACACGCATGACTGCATTATCCACAGTGCCGGTGGCAAGCTGATCGCCACTCTCGGGATTCAGGACATTATCATTGTCGATACGGAAGACATCACCCTTGTATGCTCCAAGTACCGGTCGCAGCATATCAAAGAGTTGATCAAGGAATTGAAAAGGCAGAAAATGGAATCGTACCTTTAAGAAAGCCAGCAGCCGTGCCTGGGGATGGCGACTACTGGCAAGCGGAACAATATCCGTGGATTTCAAACCGGTGACCGACCACCTTAAAATCTTCAGGCACTTGCGCCATCAGATCCATCGGGCATTCATGCAGGGGCCGGGTACGGCCGCACCCCAGGCAGACCAGATGGTGATGATGCCGGGTCGAACAGCGGATTCGAAAACGGGATCCTCCTTCTCCGAATTCGGACTCCTCGATGATTTTCTCTTCTTTCAGCAGGTTCAGGTTGCGATACACCGTATCCACCGAGACTTGCGGATAGATGCTTTTCAGCTTTTCGATAAGCTCTTTGGCTGTGATATAGCGATTTTCTTCCAGCAAGATATCGACGATGGCACGCCGCTTGCCGGTAAGTTTGAATCCTTGCCGCTTGAGCTGCTGGAGGAACCCTTCGGTATTCATCGCCCACTCCCCTTTTTGTTCCCACTCATTGTAGGAAACAAGGGAAAGGGTGTCAAGTTGGGGAACCGGCAAGATGAAAGCGACAAATGGTTTTCACTTTCCCCGGATGAACTCGCGAACGTTTTGCCGGTACCGGGGGCGAACGCGAACAAATTTGTATCTGGCGGAGTACCTGCCCAGGAAAAAGACGACGGGCAGGGAAATCGCAGCGAGAAGCCAGCCCAGATTCATTGTCTCACCTCCATTATGCGGCCGGAAAATCGGATGCTACAGGATATGACGCGCATTTTTGAAATATGACCGCTTCATTCGGTCACGGTTGTCTGATATAATGAGGAAGATTAACAGACCCGGGGTGGGAGGCCAAGCTCATGCAGCATGTGTTCACCTTTGCTCTTGCCTTTTTCATCGTCTACGCGCTGGTTCCTGTCATGCGGAAGCTCGCCTTGCGCACGGGGTTTGTAGACATGCCGAACCAGAGGAAAATCCACAGTGACCCAATTCCCCTGCTTGGCGGAGCGGCCATGTTTGTCGGGTTTTTCGTCACCACTCTGCTCAGGGGCGACATCAGCCGCGAATATATCGGGTTGGCACTGGGGGCTCTGGTGATTTTTTTGATCGGGTTGATCGATGATTACGCGAAAACAAGGGGCAAGGATTTCCCCGCTCTGCCGAAGTTTCTGGGACAGATCCTGGCGGCGTCGATCCTTGTCTATTTCGATATCCGAATTGAAACGATCACGATTCCGTTTGGGGATATAGGGTATTACGTGTTTCCTTTTTGGCTGTCGGTAATCGCCACCCTGTTGTGGGTTGTCGGTATCACTAACATGTTTAATTTCCTTGACGGAGTTGACGGATTGGCAGGAGGGATCGCCGCGATTTCGGCAACGAGCTTGCTGTTCATTTCGCTTTTGAAGGATCAGCCGGCAAGCGCCCTGTTTGCCGTGACCATGATTGCCGTCACGTTGGCGTTTCTTCGGCACAATTTTCATCCGGCCCGCATTTTTATGGGCGATTCGGGTTCAAACTTTCTCGGATTTACGCTGGCTGCCATTGCCGTGGAAGGCGCGTTCAAGGCGTACACCCTCGTGTCGGTGGTGGTTCCGGTTCTGGCGCTGGGGGTTCCGATTTTTGATTTCTTCTATGTCACGATCCGCCGCATCAAGGAGAAACGGCCGATCTACAAACCGGATAAGGAACACACGCACCATCAACTGATGCGGTCGGGACTCAGCCAGATTCAAACGGTTGCCTTCCTGTATCTTCTCGGGATCTGCTTCTCGCTGGCGTCCATCATTTTGGTGCTGGTCAACAAATAAGGGGATTGAAACATGCAGACAACATTCGGGAAAAAAACGGTCAATCTGTTCATTGTCATCCTGTCTCTCGCGGTGATCGGCGGGCTGGCGTACTGGTTTTGGTGGGGGAGCACCCGGCTGCCGGTTGTGGAGAGGGCTCCCAATTGGACGCTGCAAAATGTCAACGGGCAGCGGGAATCTCTGCAATCTTTGGGGCGGAAGGTGAAGCTTGTCGAATTCATCTTTTTGAACTGTCCCGACATTTGCCCCACGACCACGGTGAACATGGTCTCCCTGCAGGAGGAACTGAAGAAAAAGAAATTGTTCGGCAAGGATGTTCAATTGGTGGCCATCTCGTTCGATCCGGAACGGGACACTCCGGAAGTGATGAAAAAATACGCCGAGGGCATGAAAGTCGACTGGTCGGGTTGGTCTTTCTACACGGGAAGCGAGGAAGAAATCCAAAAGGTGTTGAAAGACTACAAAATCTTCGCGGAAAAGCAACCGGACGGTTCCTACATCCATCCCGTGCGCTCGTTGTTTTTGATTGACAGGAACAACAATATCCGCAAGATCTACTCGATGGGGCCTAAGATGAACAATGAGGAAATTTTGCAGGACATCGTGCGGCTTGCCAAAGAGTGACGGCTGCCCAAAAAGTCACGAATATAAACATCCCGTCCCACTTTTGATAGTGAAACGGGATGTTCTTTTTAGTTCGGCATCGGGGTCGGGGTGGGCTTTTGTCCCGTGTTGGCGTATTCTTGATCGATGAAAGCGCGGATTTCCTTGACGGACTTGCCTTCCGCCTGCAGTTTCACCGATTCTGCGGCGATATCCATGCACACTCCGCATTTGGTTCCGTGGGAATCCCAGACGACTCCGTCGGGTTTGACCGATTTTACGAAACAATCCGCGTTGCTCTGATGCCCGACCGACTCGCCGCAGCCGCAGTAACAAGGGATGTAGCGCAAAAGTTTGTCGTTCTTGGCCGCCAGCGTATAGACCAATTGGGTATGCTCCGGTTTGTTCTTCACAAAAAAGGGCAATTCATCCGCTGAGGCGGTCATTTGCCGGATATCCCCTTTGCTCTCGTCGAGGAACCCCCCGTTGGCTGTTTCTTTCGGCGAAGCCGTTTGCGAGCATCCGGCCAGCGCCAAAGCGAGGGATATAAACAGAAGAAGTTTTTTCATCGGGGAAAAACTCCTTTCTTAACCTGATCGCGATACAAAGCTACGCTTCATTATCGCATATTTTTAGCGGAAATGCATGAGTTCCAGGTTGACAATTATTTGAACCTCGCATACTATAATATTAAAATGAATGTTTGAATGAGGTGCTGTGATGAGTACCGATTATCGGGACGATACATGCGAAATTTTTTGCTATGACGAGGAAAAGGTCAATCGGCTCCGCAAGGAGGCGGAAGTTCCGCAAGGCATCTCGGCGATTTTTAAGGCGCTGGCTGATGATACCCGGTTTCGGATCGCTTACGCGCTGTCCAAGGAAAATGAATTATGCGTGTGCGATGTCGCAAACATAATCGGCACAACGGTCGCCAATGCTTCGCATCACTTGCGTCTGTTGCGCAACATGGGTCTGACGCGCCACCGGAAAGAGGGCAAGCTGGTGTTTTATTCGCTGGCGGACGATCATGTCAGCACGATTTTGGAGATGGCGTTTCAGCATTATCAAGAGACAAAGGCTTGAGGAGGACTCGGCGTGACAGGCAGATATAACCGTGAACACGGGCATGATCATCCCGACCATCATCATGATCACGACCACAATCACCGGCATCACCATCACCACGGTTTCGGGCATCATCACGCGGGCGGCAGCAAGCGGTCGCTGACGATCGCTTTGCTGATGACCGGCGGTATTTTGATTGCGGAATTGCTTGGCGGGCTAGTGACCAACAGTCTGGCGTTGTTGTCGGATGCGGCCCATATGTTCAGCGATGTGGCGGCGCTCGGGCTGAGCCTGCTGGCGATCTGGTTTGCGGCAAAACCGGCGACGCTGCAGCGGACGTACGGATTTTACCGGGCGGAAGTGATTGCTGCATTGGGCAACGCTGTTACACTGGTGGTTGTATCGCTGTACATCTTCTGGGAAGCCTATCAACGGTTTCAAAATCCGCCGGAAGTGCAAAGCGGGCTGATGCTGGCGGTGGCGATCGTCGGTTTGGCCGCCAATTTGGCAAGCGCATGGGTCTTGTCGCGCGGGGGCGGCCATCATCACAATCTGAATGTCCGCGGCGCCTTTCTGCATGTGCTGGGGGACGCGCTGGGATCGGCTGGGGCGATTGCGGCCGCGCTGATCATGATGTATACGGGCTGGTATTACGCGGACCCGGTTATCAGCGTTGTGATCGGAGTGTTGGTGCTGCTCGGTTCCTACCGTTTGCTGCGGGATACGGTACATGTTTTGCTGGAAGGGACACCCGCGCATATCGATCTCGGAAAGTTGCGGAAAGCGATGCATGCGGTCGGCGGCGTGCAGCAGGTGCACGACCTCCACGTCTGGTCCGTTTCTTCCGGATTTGTCTGCATGAGCGGCCATGTGGTGATTGAGAACGAACAGGACGGTCAGCGGATTCTTCGCCAGTTGGAAATCGTGTTGCAGGAAAAATTCGGTCTCAGCCACACGACGATTCAGATTGAAACCGAAAATTTGCATCCGGATACGGAAGACTGCACGCATTGCTGATTCCTGTGGATTCCAGGTACAACAGAGCATGCGGAAACGGCTGCAACGATTCACGTCGTGTTGTTGTTGGGAACCGGGTTTTGGCGGGCTGTTTTGCGGAGGTGGGAGGAATGGCGGCTGGAAATCAAAGAGCCTACCGGGTCACCGGTTTGACCTGAGCGGGCTGCGCCTCGAAATTGGAGGCGCATCTTCGGGCGTTGCCTGGAGTTCAGGAAGCGAACTTGAATTTTGCCGCGGGGAAACTTACGGTCATTGGTTCGATCGGCGACGAAGAACTGGAAAAGGAAGCCCGCAAAGTGGAAGCGGTGACGCTTCACCCGGTCGGGGCCCCGGTTTCCGCGGTTCGACAGCCTTTTTGGCAAGCGAATGGCAAAGCGCTGCGCGTCGGGATCGCCGGATTGCTCATGATTGCGGGATGGATTCTCTATGAACGGGATCTGTTTCCGTTTGCCCAGGGCATTTTGCTGGTCTCGGTTCTGGTCAGCGGATCGGGAGTTGCCCGGAAGGGGATGCGCAGTCTGCTGCGATTCGAATTCGACATGAATGTGTTAATGACCGTGGCGGTCACCGGGGCGATTCTGATCGGGGAATGGGAAGAAGCGACCGTGGTCGCGTTCTTGTTTGCGGTCAGTGAAATGCTGGAAACGTATTCGATGGAAAAAGCCCGGCAGTCGATCCGATCGCTGATGGAAACGGCTCCGAAGGAAGCGACCGTCCTTCGGAACGGGCAGGAATTGCGAATGCCGGTGGAAGAACTGGCGGTGGGCGACGTGCTGCTTGTGCGGCCCGGTGAGAAGGTCCCGACCGATGGGGTGATCGTCGACGGCGCGTCTTCCATGAACGAGGCGGCCATCACCGGTGAATCGATGCCGGTGGAAAAATCGGCGGGCGACGCCGTATACGGCGGTACGTTGAATCAACAGGGCGCGATTCGGATTCGCGTCACAAAACTTGTTGCCGACACCACCATCGCAAAGATTATCCATTTGGTGGAAGAAGCGCAGAACAAAAGAGCTCCCGCGCAAGCGTTTGTCGACAAGTTTGCGAAAGTCTACACGCCAGCGGTGATGATCCTGGCGGTTCTGGTAGCCCTGGTGCCGCCGCTTTGGCTGGACGGGGCGTGGGAACGCTGGATTTATGAGGCGTTGGCATTGTTGGTTGTCGCTTGTCCCTGCGCACTGGTGGTATCCACTCCCGTTGCCGTTGTGACAGCGATCGGAACGGCGGCCAGACACGGAGTTTTGATTAAAGGGGGAGTGTTCCTGGAGCAAGCGGGAACGCTGCGGGCGGTCGCGTTTGACAAAACGGGCACGCTGACCAAGGGCGAGCCGGAAGTGACGGATGTGACCGGCATATCGCTGACTGACCGCGAGCTCCTGCAAATTGCGGCCGGTTTGGAAAAATTGTCGGAGCATCCTCTTGCCCGGGCGATTGTGAAGCGGGCGGAGGAGTTGGGCCTCCGTGCGGAAGCGGCGGAGCAATTGACGGCCGTTGCCGGAAAAGGGGCTTCCGGCAAGATCGGCGGCACGGTGTATCATATTGGCAACTTGCGTTTTTTTGAGGAATTGTGGGCCGATCAAAACCGCTTGCCGCAGCAGAATACCGGGCCCGACCGGGCGATGGACGCCGGTTTCCCGGAGATTCAAAGGGAAGTTCTACGGCTTCAGGCGGAAGGGAAAACGGTGATGCTTGTCGGCACGGACTGCAAGGTGCTGGGAGTGATCGCCGTGGCAGACCGCGTGCGCGACACAAGCCGGGAGACCGTCCGTCAACTGAAGCGGACCGGGATTGAAAAAACGGTGATGCTGACGGGCGACAACAATCGGACGGCGGCGGCGATCGCCAAATGTGTCGGAATCGACGAATCCTTTGGAGAATTGCTGCCGGAAGAGAAGCTTGACCGGATCGAAAGACTCCGGTCCCGATACGGGCAAGTCGCGATGGTCGGCGACGGCATCAATGACGCGCCGGCGCTTGCCGCCGCCTCGCTTGGAATCGCGATGGGCGGGGCGGGCACGGATGCGGCGCTGGAGACGGCGGATATTGTGCTGATGGGAGACGACCTTGCGAAATTGCCGTATGTGGTGCGATTGAGCCGTGCCGCCCTGCGGATCATCAAACAAAACATCGCTTTTTCCCTGACCGTCAAACTGGCTGCCGTTTTGCTCGTCGTACCCGGATGGTTGACGTTGTGGTTGGCGATTTTGGCCGATATGGGAGCCACGATCGCAGTCACGCTAAACGGCCTGCGGTTGCTTCGAAAGCGGCCGGATCAATAACGGCGACTTGCAATTTTATCAATTTTTGGACGTAAGTTTCGCAAATCCCTATAAAAGGCGGTTTTGATATGGCAGAAGGAAGAGATGAAAGTAGAGGGATAAGTGGTGTCACCTACGGAAAGTTCATTGGTGAGACAACACCAGGTTATTGCACACATGGGAAAATTTATGAGATTCAGAGTTTTTTTATAAACGATGACAACAGTGTTGGCTTAGCGGTTGTAGATGACGACGGGGAACAATTTAGAGAACGATTTGCTTATGAATATCCAGCCTCATGGTTTATCATCGTGGAGAAAGACCGACAAAAAATCCGCAACATCAAAGAGTTTTTACGAGAATTCGGTTGCGAAGATCAAGTGAAATTTGAATACGATGCTTAAAAAGCGGACTGTCGCAAACGGTCTGTTTTTTATTTGGCGGTGAACGGGATTGATTAAGTCAGACCGATTTGCTTTTTACAAATTCCGATTATTCAGGGATAATGAAAGTAACAACCCGGTCAAAACAGATCGACTTGATGCGAAGTTACAGTGGGACAGGACGTATGGAAAGGGTGAGCCAGATGAAGATTACGGTTGTCGGAGCGGGTGCGGTCGGAGGATACTTCGGCGGAAGACTGCAGGAGGCGGGTCTGGATGTCACGTACCTCGTCCGCGAAAAAAGGGCGGAGCAACTGAAGCGCACAGGACTGGTGATCCAGAGTCCGCAGGGAAATGTACGGCTTGAGACAAAGCTCGCGCTGCACGCGGATGAGATCGAAACCTGCGACCTCGTCATCCTGGCGGTTAAAAATTATCATCTGAAATCGGTGCTGGATTCGATTCGTCCCCTGGCCGCGAAAGGAGCCAAAGTGCTTCCGCTGCTAAACGGAGTTGAGCATTTTGACATCCTGGCGCAAGAACTTGGCAGGGAAGCGGTGCTGGGCGGCATTTGCCAGATCATCTCGACGCTGGACGGGGAAGGGCGAATCGTGCATACAAATCAAACGCACGACATTGTGTTCGGGCCGCTGCAACCGGAGCAGGCGGAATTCTGCCGGCGCCTGGCGGACGCTGCAAAAGACGCAAACATGCGGATGCTGTTGAGCAAAGATGATGTCCGAGTGGACATTTGGAACAAATATGCCTTTATCACGGCGTTCTCCGGCGTCACGACCGCAAGCCGGCTGCCGATCGATAAGGTATTGATGTATGAGGCGACAAAAGACGTGTTTCGTCTTGCACTCACCGAGATGCGGGAGTTGGCGGCGGCGAAAGGGGTACGGCTTTCCGGGCAGTTTGTCGAGAAGACGGTCAACAACATGGACAAACTTCCGCCCGGCTCCACGTCTTCGATGCATCAGGATTTCCGCAAGGGGCTGCCGCTGGAAGTGGAAAGCCTGCAGGGAGCGGCGGTGCGGATTGCCCTGCAGGCGGGGGTTCAGGTGCCAACCGTAAGAACGTTGTACGGATTGATAAAACCCTACGAATACGGTTCACGGCAGGTCGATTAACATAAATTCCGCGCCCGATTCCGTGGCGAAGGAGAGGTCTGTCACGCCTTCAATCCGTGCGGCGTCGCCCGGGGCCATTTTTTCGCCGCCGTTGAGAAGCAGGCTGTCGTCGATGACAAACAGATGCGTGCGGCGGCCGGCTTGCGTCCGGTAGGAAATGTCCGCGCCGGCTTCCAACACGGACAGGTAGAGGGTCATGTCCTGATGGATGTGCAGATTTCTGTCGTATGTCCGGTTGGACACAACCGGCAGCAGGATTCCGATTTTCGCTTCGCGGGGGAACCCTTTTTGCTCATAGGAAGGGGTCAGGCCGCGGGTATCCGGCAAAAACCACATTTGCAAAAGACGGGTCGGACGGGCGGTTGACGGGTTCACCTCCGAATGGTAAATTCCCGTGCCTGCGGACATGCGCTGCAACTCGCCGGCGCGTAAGATTTCCCGGTGGCCGGCGCTGTCTTCATGCAGCAGTTCGCCGCTGATCACATAAGTCACGATCTCCATCTCGGCGTGGGGATGCATCCCGAATCCGGCGCCGGGTTGTATAATATCGTCGTTCAGCACCCGCATCGGCCAAAACAGGCGGTTGTCCGGATCATAGTATTCGGCAAAGGAGAAACTAAAACGGCTCGTCAACCAGCCGTGTTCGGCGAGATAACGTTCATCGGAACGGATGATGCGGATCATAACGTCGCCCCTTTTTATAGTTTTTAAAGCACCTTACTTAATTATAGTATAATAAACATATCGGCTGCTCCCTGTCAAGCGGCTTGTGATATGATGATGGGAGGAGGTGTCCGGGGTGGATTACACGAAAATGTGCCCCAAGTACGAGGCGGGGATCGAAATTCTCGGAAAACGCTGGACGGGCCTGATCATCCGCGTGTTGCTGGGCGGCCCGAAACGCTTCCGCGACATGAAGCAAATTATGCCCGAGATGAGCGACAAAATGCTGACCGAGCGCCTCAAGGAATTGGAGGCGGCAGGGATTCTCACCCGCCACGTGTATCCTGAGACACCCGTGCGGATCGAATATCAATTGACCGAAAAAGGACGGGAACTGGAATCGGTTGTGAAAGCGATCCAGGATTGGTCTGAAAAATGGATGTAGATGTGGTATAATCAAAAAACGGTTTCGGAAGTGTTTCTTGGGGGTGTCTGCCTATGTCCATCACGATTCAAGACGTGGCCCATGTGGCGAACCTGGCCCGTCTTGCTTTAAGCGAGGAAGAAATGGAGACGTTTACCGGACAGCTCAACAAAATCCTGCAGCATGCGGCAGAGCTGCAGAAACTCGATTTGGAGAATGTCGAACCGACAAGCCATGTCCTGCCGATCGAAAACGTGATGCGGGAAGACCGGCCCCGCACCTGGCTGACGAACGAACAGGCGTTGGCGAACGCGCCTGACAAGGAGGCCGGGCAGTTCCGCGTGCCGGCTGTCATGGAGGGATAACATGGGCATTTTGGACGAATCGATTCGCGATTTGCATACGAAAATCCGGGATAGGGAAATCAAACCGTCGGAACTGGCGGAAGCCGCGATCCGGCGTATCGAAGCGACGGACAATCAGGTGAAGGCGTATCTGACGGTCACTGCCGAGCAGGCGCTGGCGCACGCGAAAAAACTGGACAACCTGCCCGACGGGGAACTCCCGCTTCTGTACGGAATTCCAGGCGCGATCAAGGACAACATGTGCACGGAAGGCGTAAAGACCACCTGCGCCAGCCGGATACTCGCCAATTACATACCGCCGTATACCGCAACGGTCGTGAAAAAACTGGAGGAGCAAAATTTCGTCTGTGTCGGCAAGACCAACATGGACGAATTTGCGATGGGGTCCTCCAACGAGAATTCCGCTTTTTTCCCGACCAAGAATCCATGGGACATTGACCGGGTTCCGGGCGGCTCTTCCGGCGGCTCCGCGGCGACCGTCGCGGCCGGGCATGTCCCCTTTTCCCTCGGATCGGACACGGGGGGATCGATTCGGCAACCGGCATCGTATTGCGGCGTCGTGGGTTTGAAACCGACTTACGGGTTGGTGTCCCGTTTCGGGCTGGTGGCGTTTGCGTCATCCCTTGACCAGATCGGACCGCTTGCCCGGAGTGTGGAAGATGCCGCAATCGTTCTGCAGGCGATTGCAGGTTATGACGAACTGGATTCCACCTCGGCCAATGTGAAGATTCCCGACTACCTGTCCGCGTTGAACCGGGATGTCAAAGGGTTGCGCATCGCGATGCCCAGGGAATATTTCGCCGAAGGGCTTGACCCGGAAGTGGCGGATCGGGTGAGGGAAGCGATCAAGGTGCTGGAATCGCAGGGCGCAATCGTTGAGGAAGTGACTCTGCCTCACACGAAGTACGCCATCGCTTGTTATTATTTGATCGCACCGGCGGAAGCTTCTTCCAACCTGGCCCGTTATGACGGGGTCCGTTACGGGGTGCGGGCGGAAGACGCGGACAACCTGATCGACATGTACAAGAAAACCCGTGCGCAGGGATTCGGCCCGGAAGTCAAGCGCCGCATCATGCTGGGCACCTACGCCCTGTCATCCGGCTATTACGACGCGTATTATCTTCGCGCGCAGAAAGTGCGCACTCTGATCAAACAAGATTTTGACAAGGTGTTTGAGAAGTTTGACGTGGTCGTGTCCCCGACCGCTCCGACAGTGGCCTTCAAGTCGGGGGAAAAAACTGACGACCCGATGACGATGTACCTGAACGACATTTTCACGATTCCGGTCAACCTGGCGGGGCTGCCGGCCATTTCGGTGCCCTGCGGACTGGCGGATGGAATGCCTGTCGGCCTGCAGATTGTCGGAAAAGCGTTTGATGAGTCCACAATCCTAAAAGTGGCTCATGCATACGAGCAGCAAGCGAAACTGAACTTGCGTCCGAAGCTGGCGGGGGGTGTACGGGCTTGACACAAGCGGCTGCAACACGATTTGAAACAGTGATCGGTCTTGAAGTTCACGTTGAAATGAGGACACAATCGAAAATTTTCTGCGGGTGTTCGACACAGTTTGGCGCTCCTCCGAACACCAACGTTTGCCCCGTTTGCCTGGGCCACCCGGGCGTACTGCCGGTGCTGAACCGAGGTGCGCTGGAATTGGCGATCAAAGCGGCGTTGGCTTTGAACTGCAGGATTGCGGAGATCAGCAAGTTCGACCGTAAGAACTACTTTTATCCCGACCTGCCGAAAGCGTACCAGATCTCGCAATACGACAAACCTGTTGGCGAGCACGGGTGGATTGAAATCGAAGTCAACGGCCGGACAAAACGAATCGGCATCACCCGGGTGCACCTGGAAGAAGACGCCGGAAAATCGACGCACGACCCGTACGGAACGCATACGCTCGTCGATTACAACCGCGTCGGCGTGCCTTTGATCGAGATCGTATCCGAGCCGGACATCCGGACGCCGGAGGAAGCACGCGCTTATTTGGAAAAGCTGAAGGCGATCATGCAATATTGCGACATCTCCGACGTAAAAATGGAAGAGGGCTCCTTGCGCTGCGACGCCAACATCTCGCTGCGCCCCGTCGGGCAGAAGGAATTCGGCACCAAAACGGAACTGAAAAACATGAACTCCTTCCGCAACGTGCAGCGGGCGCTGGAATACGAACAGGCGCGGCAGGCGAAGGTGTTGAGCGAAGGCGGCACGATCGTGCAGCAGACGCTTCGCTGGGACGACGCGAAAAACGAGACGATCGTCATGCGCTCGAAAGAAGAAGCACACGACTACCGCTACTTCCCGGAGCCGGATCTGGTCAGGATGAACATCAGCCGCGAGTGGGTCGAAAGCATCCGGGCCGCCATCCCGGAACTGCCGGACCAGCGCAAAGCCCGTTATGTCGAGCAATTGGGACTGCCTTCTTACGACGCGGAAATTTTGACTTCGACGAGAGCGGTGTCCGATTTCTTCGAAGAGACATTGAAACACACCGCTAACGCCAAGGCGGCTTCCAACTGGATCATGGGCGAGTTGATGGGCCATCTGAACGAAGCCGGTCTGGAAATCACCGATTCGAAAATCAAGCCGGTCGACCTCGGAAAATTGATCGGCTTGATCGACAAGGGCACCATCTCCACCAAGATCGCCAAGACGGTATTTGAAGAAATGTTTGCGACAGGCGGCGATCCGGAGACGATTATTCAGGAGAAAGGCCTGGTCCAGATCTCGGATGAAGGGGAACTCGCCAAGATTGTCGAGGAAGTGATCGCGAACAACCCGCAATCGGTCGCGGATTACAAAGCCGGAAAAGAGAAGGCGCTGGGCGCTCTTGTCGGGCAGGCGATGAAGGCGACCAAAGGCAAAGGCAACCCGCAGTTGATCAACAAATTGATTTTGGAACGAATCAAGTAAAACCGCAACCCCAAGTTTGACTTGGGGTTTAACTACGATTGACTCCATTTGCAGAAGCGTCGGCGGAGGGAGGTATCACGATGGTCAGGCGAAGGGCCCGGTTGATCTACAATCCGTCGTCCGGAAAAGAAATCGTGCGGCAGCATCTGCCGGAAATCCTCGATATTCTGGAGTCGGCGGGCTTGGAAACGTCCTGCCACATGACCAAAAGCGCTGCGGACACCGTTCAAGCGGCGGTCAAAGCGGCGGCAAACGAATTTGATTACGTGATCGCCGCGGGCGGGGACGGTACGGTCAACGAAGTGGTGAACGGTTTGTCGGCGGCTCCCGTACGCCCGATCCTCGGGATACTTCCCGCCGGTACGAGCAACGACCTGGCGAGGGCGCTGGGGCTGCCGCGCGATTTGGTGGAAGCGGCCAAACGGATTGCAAATTTCCAAGTCAGGCCGCTGGATGTCGGACAGGTGAACGGCGATTTTTTCATCAATATTGCCGCCTGCGGACGGCTCACGGAGATCACGTACGAAGTGCCCAGCAAAATGAAGACGGCGTTGGGGCAGCTTGCCTACTACATGAAAGGTCTTGAGAAAATCCCGCAACTGCGGGCGATCCACCTGGAGGTGGAAGCCGCCAATTTCGGATTTTCCGGCAAGGCGATGCTTTGCCTGATCTGCAATTCCCGCCGTGTCGGCGGATTTGAGAAACTAGCGCCGGAAGCCAAGTTGGACGACGGGTTGTTTGATGTGATCATCGTCAAACAGTCGGGCATTCCGGATATGGTCAAACTTGCCACCCAGGCGCTCAGGGGCGAGCATGTCCACAACAAACGGGTGATGTACTTCCAGACCGATTGGCTGAAGGTGACGTCCAACGAACACGTGGATTTGAACGTCGACGGGGAATATGGCGGGGCCTTGCCGAAAGAGTTCCGCGTTCTAAAGCACCATTTGCACGTGCTGGTGTGAATTTTGTTCGTGTCTCAAAAAAAAAGACCAAGGATGGGCGTTGCCCATCCTTGCCGCATGTAAGGCGGAATATCGGTTTTACCGTGCCGGAACCGGTTGGGGAGCCGGGATTTCTACAGCTTTGTCCAGCACTTCCTGCGGTACCGTGATGGCAGGTACGTTGTTGTAGTTTTGGACGTTTCCGTAGACAGTCATCTTGATTACGCCCCCATTCGGAATTCCCATTTCGAACTCCATGTCCGCACGGGTTTGCAAATAGGTGGTTTTGTCAATCGCGATTGTGTATTTCATTTTGCGGAATGCGCTCAGTGCCTGTTGATCGGCTGCGAGAAGTTCAGGCGGGAGCACGGCTCCGGCGTTTTCCAGCAGCGTTTTGATGCCAGCCGCGTCAAACGATGCGATAACTAGGTAAGAATCAGCCGTTTCCTTCAGGGAATAGTAAGGCAAAACAGCCGAGATTTGCGCCGCCTGCTGTTCGACCTTCGGAGTTATCATCAGCTTGACAAACTGGTCCCACTGCTCTTTCGGCATAATCGTTTGTTTCGTCCATTGGTTTGCGGTTCCATCGTAGAAATACGCTTTGCCTTCCGTCAGGTACATTTCAAACGGTATGGCTTCAGGCATAAGCGGAATGTGAAAGTTTCCCTTGCCGTGCAGAGCCAGCGGATTCTTGTTGTAGTCCATTGCGAGATTGCCCTGCAGTTTGACGTTTAAGGACGCCGATGCCAATTCTTCCGTCAATGTCATCTCCATTTGGTAAGAATCTTTGGCGCTGGTCGCCTCATTTGATTTCAACAGGATGTCTTTGATCTGCTGCCGTTTTTTGAGGGTCGATTCCGTCGGAAATACGGTCACCGCGTTGGCTGAGGGACTCCAGTCCACTTTGTTGCCGAACGCTTCCGAGATAAAGCGCAGGGGAACCACCGTGCGCCCGTCGACGATTTGCGGAGCCGGATTGACGGTGACGGTTGTTCCGTTTTTTGTGACGGTTCCCGTTTGAAAGTTCAAGACAAGGGTGATGTCGTCTTTCTTGACGGTGGCGGTATCGGTTGCGCCGTCATAGGAAACGTCCGCGCCAAGCGCTTCCGACAAGGGGCGAAGCGGCACCATCAGACGTCCGTTTGACTCAAAGGGTTGCGGCATGAAAGCGATGTTTTTGTCTTCCACGATAATGGCATAGTGATCTGCCGCTTGAACCATGGTCGGCGTATAGGCAAAAGTCCCCGTCATTACGGCGGCGGAAAGAAGAGAGGCAAGTTTATTCGGTTTCATAGATACCCTCCGTACAAAATATGTAAATTCTTATTTTACAATACTATATGGGGCGTTAAGATTCAAATCCAAATTAACTTGTTCAGGAATTGGACAAAAGAAGCGAAGGATTTTGGCGGATTCGATTTGGCGGATTCCATGCGAACCCCCAGGGAATTTGGTGTATACTAAGGAAATGGAAGAAGGTGGACGCAAGGAGCGGGTCGACCAACCGATACGTTACGTCGATTTGGCCTTGACCGATTTCTGCAAGGAAGTCAGTCGGCCTCGGATCCCCAGTCCGGCGGGAGGTGCGGTATCGGAGCGGTGGGCGCCATGCTGGCCAGCCTTGCGGAATTGGCGGCGCGGGCGGGTTAACATGAAGATTCAAAGCGAATTTTTCGGGAAGGTAAGAGATGATTTATGGCAAAACAAGCGATCCAAATACCGGTCCAAAAAAACCAAACCGTCGAGCTTAATATCACCGGCCAAGGGCACGAAGGGGAAGGCGTCGGACGGCATGAGGGCTTTACGGTTTTCGTGCCGGGCGCCCTCGCCGGGGAACGGGTCAGGGCGAAAATGGTCAAGGTGCAGAAGAGTTACGCCTATGCGCGGTTGATGGAAGTGATCGAACCGTCGAAGTATCGCACAAAACCCCCTTGTCCGATCTATCGCCGCTGCGGGGGCTGCCATCTGCAGCACATGACCTACGAAGGGCAGTTGGAACACAAACGGCAGGTTGTGATCGATGCGCTAACCCGGATCGGGAAGCTCGGCGATGTTCCGGTGCACCCAACCCTGGGGATGGGCGAACCTTGGAGATACCGCAACAAATCGCAGGTTCCGGTCGGGTGGGTCAACGGGAAAATCGTGGCTGGTTTTTACGCGCCCCACACCCATGACATCATTGATATGGAGGGCTGTCCGATCCAGCACCCGTACAGCGACGAGATTGTAAACAAAGTCAAGCGGGCTTTGGCCGATTTTGCGCTTCCGCCGTATGACGAGGTGGGACATAAAGGGCTTGTGCGGCACATCGTCGCCCGGGTCGGTTACCATACGGGAGAAACGATGGTCGCGCTTGTCACAAACGGCCGCAAAATACCGGGAGTAGACAGGTTGATCCGCCGCCTGCGGGAAGAGATCCCGCACTTGGTTTCGATCGTTCAAAACGTGAACACGGCGGTCACGAACGTGATTTTCGGACCGGAAACGATCACGCTGTGGGGGAAACATGCGATTGAGGACCGGATCGGCGATGTCCGGTTTTCGATCTCCGCGAGGTCGTTTTTTCAGGTGAATCCGGTTCAAACGAAGGTGCTGTACGACAAGGTGCTGGAGTATGCGCAGTTGACCGGAGAGGAAACGGTGATCGACGCCTATTGCGGGATCGGGACGATCTCCCTGTTCTTGGCGCGGAAGGCGAAGCGGGTGATCGGCGTGGAAGCGGTTGGGGAAGCGATTGAAGACGCGAAGCGCAACGCGGCGTTGAACGGGATTGCGAATGTGGAGTTCCGGGTCGGGGAAGCGGAGAAAGTGATCCCCGAACTGTATGCAAAGCGGGGACTAAGGGCCGATGTGGTCGTCGTCGACCCGCCGCGCAAAGGGTGTGACGAGGTTTTGTTGCAGACAATTGTGGATATGCGGCCGGCCCGGGTCGTCTATGTGAGTTGCAACCCGAGCATGCTGGCGCGGGATTTGCGTTTTTTGGAGGATCGCGGCTACAGGACGCAAGAGGTGCAGCCGGTGGATATGTTCCCGCAGACGAAGCATTGTGAGGTCGTCGCGAGGATTGAGAGGGTGGAAGGTTGATGGATAGAGGGTTAGGGGCCATTTGAAAATTTGTTGATTTTGGGTAACCCTTGAGTGCATAAATAAAGATATCGGGCTAAATGGATGCATATAGCACAAAAAAGAAGAAATAGTTACTAAAATCAACCGTCAAACTGTGAAAAGCAGAATGGCGGTTGTTTTATTCGTGTATATTATTTGCCCGAATAGTTCCTCTATAGAAATAATTTGCGGAATTTATTGTTTTCATTCGTTTCTTTGTATACAATATTATATGGAAAATATTTCTGCGAGGTATAAGGAATGGAATATATTACGGCAAAAGCAAGAAAACTGGGGAATATCCCAGTGCAGGATCCGGTTTCCATGTGAGCAGGAGACGAGTGACGGGAGCGGTTCGGTTAGGCTGGGCGTGGGCAATTTCCAAAGAAAAGGAGGTTCTAAGCTATGACTTGGTCATTTAGCGATTTAATATTGTTAATGGGGACAAACCCGCTACCTAATTATGTTGTAGCCAAATATTTCATCTCTGCAAATAAATCTTTGCAGCGAATATGGATTATCCATTCTGAAAAAAAAGCAAATATCAACCAGGCAGAAACGAAAGAACTTGCGGAAAACCTGAAATTCATCATAGAAAGAGAGCAAAAAGATTTATCCTGGAATGACAGGATTAAGCTGATACCTCTCAGTGACATTAGTTCAGCCAAGCAAATAGAGGAAGACATCAAGAAGAAGCTAATCGGCAGGATTCAAGGGGAAGACGGCTTCAGCGGTTGTCACCTCAATTATACCGGCGGTACCAAGTCCATGGCCGTTCATGCATATCGGAAACTGGAACGAGAGTTTTCTAACTGTACATTTAACTGTACATTTTCTTATTTAAGCGGGCGGGATTTCAAGTTGAAGGATGACCAAGTTGGTGATGTCACCGGTGATTTGAGGAAAGAAATAAATATTGGTTTGGACACCTTGATGGAATTGCACGGTTATGAGAAGGATAAGGATAAGGAAAAAGACAACTCCAACTGGCCGCCGGAATTGTTAAATGAATTCATGGAATTTATTGCTCAAAATAAATCGGGAAATTGCCTGGATCTGGGAAAAAAATTTAAAGATTATGTAGATGCTTTTGTAAAAAATGCCAAGAATTATAACATAAAGCTTGACCAAAACTCCCTATATGGCAAGTGTCTGGAAGTTTATGTTCACAAAATAGTTGCAGACAATGTGGAGAGGATAAAACAGGAAGAAAAAAGAGATATACCGGTGGCGAGCAACTGGCACATCAAAAAGAATCGTCAGGAAAAAACTTTTGAATTGGACGTAATTGTGCTCAACGGTTACCAGGTCACGGGTATCTCAGTTACTACTTCTGAAAATGAGAAATCTTGTAAAGAAAAAGGTTTCGAGGTGCTGCACCGGGTGAATCAGATAGGTGGGGAAGAGGGGAAAGCAATCCTGGTTACTTGCCTGGATAAATCAAAAAGAGATAGGGTGGCCGAAGAATTGCGACTTATCTCCGGTTCAGCCGAAGATAAACTGGAAGTAGTGGGCATGGAGGATTTGCCGGTAGAAAAATTGTGGAAGAAAGTCAGCCGGCACATCTGGGAGGAGGTGAGATAATGGGACAAGTGCAAGCAGTTCTGTTGGACACCACTTCTATTCAAAAGTATATTTTCACAGGCAATAAACTCAAGGAAAACTTGGGGGCATCTTACCTAGTATCCAATATTTACCAAAAAGAGCTGGCAGAAGCTCTCAAAATAACTTTGGGATTCGAACCTGATCTTGATTCATGGAAGAAAAATCCGGATCAGGTGCTTATAAAAGACGAAAACGTCAGGTTTGAAACGGGCTATATTGGCGGTGGAAACGCGTTATTGTTTTTCCGGTCGAGAGATGAAGCCAAAGAACTTGTTAAAAACTGGACCAGGCAGCTTCTATTAAATGCCCCTGGCTTGACTACGGCCGTAGCAATAGACGATTTTGATCTTGACAATTATGCGGAGGAAAGGGAAAAACTGTACCAACAGCTTGCCCGCAACAAGAACAAGTATTTCCCCAATACGGTCCCGGCAAAACATGGTATAACGACTGACTGTCCCCTGTCCGGCCTGGCGGGGGAAATTGCCTGGAAGAATGAGGCGGAAGATACGGTGCGCTATATTTCTGCCGCTTCCTGGGCCAAAATTGAAGCCTGCGATGAATCCCAACGGGAAATAAACGAAGAGTACAAAGACATATTGGGAGATAAATATATTTTTACCGCTGAGATAGACAAACTGGGTCAGAGCGAAGGGAAAAATCATTTGGCCATTGTCCATATTGACGGAAACAACATGGGAAAAAGGTTTAAAGCCTGCACGGACCTTGCCATGTCCAGGGAGCTTTCTCTGCAAGTTGATGAATTAACCCGGAATGCTTTCAGAGAATTACTGAAAGACATCATCGGGAATATGAACAATATTAAAGCCGCAGGAATAAATATCCAGGAAGAAAAAAAGAAAACAATCATGCCCATCCGGCCCATAGTTTTAAATGGCGATGATATTACCTTTGTGACCGACGGACGGTTGGGGATTTACCTGGCGGAACGGTTTATCCGGCACGGGACAAAGGGTAAATTGATCGACGAGAAACCTCTTTGTTTTTGCGCCGGGGTAGCCATAATTAAGACAAAATTTCCTTTTTTCCGGGGTTACCAACTGGCGGAAGAACTCTGCGCCTCTGCTAAAAAGGCGGCCAGAACAAGAAAAAGACAGCGGGATAATGATTCTTCATGGATTGATTTTTATGTTGCTTACGGAGGCAAGTCCGGCAGTTTGGCAGAAATAAGGGAAAGACATTACCAGGTAAAGGATGGCAAGCTTTATTTTGGCCCTTACCTGTTAGACGATGGCGATGATTATGATGAAAAAGGTATTAGCTATTTTAAAAACGGGATTAAAGAAATGCTGGATAAGTGGCCTCGCTCCAAGTTGAAGCAACTGCGGACAACTTTGCCCCTGGGTAAAGAGGCAACCAGAAAATTTATCGATGAAATGGAGGCTAGGCATTTGAAATTGCCGTCTGGCCTGGGTGGATACGCGGTGAACGGCTGGGAAAACGCCACTACTCCCTATTTTGACATGGTGGAGCTGATGGAATTTTATCCCAAGCTATTACTTGATGAATAGGAGGTGGGAAGAGATGGCTGAATTGCAAATCAAACTTAAGCTTAAGTCCCCGGTTTTGCCCGGCACCGGCGAAGGACAGGGCTCATGGATAGATAGCGATGTCGTCTTTGACCACTTGGGAGTGCCTTATTTCCCGGCCAGGAGGTTAAAGGGGCTGCTAAGGGAGAGTGCTATTGAAGTGGTGGAAATGTTGGAGTGTTGCGGTAGCCAAATCTTTAGCCAAGAAGATGTTGATCATATTTTCGGCAAAGGAGGTTCCAAAACCGGGGCTGCAACCGTTTTTACCAATTTAAAGCTGGAAAATTACCAGGAATTGAGTAAGTGGCTTGCCTGGGCGCTGAAAAAATATGCGGGAACCATTAGCGCTGAAAGTATTATTGATACTTTTACGGAAATCCGCCGCCAGACATCAATAGCTGAAGACGGGACAGCCGAAGAGGACAGCCTGCGGACGCTTAGGGTTTTGAAACCGGGCCGGGTATTTGCCGGAAAGATTATCTGTAAATCTACGGAGAAAAGAGTCAAATTTTTGTTGGCCCTGGCCTGTGCTAACCTGCGCAGAGTAGGTTCCGGAAGAACCCGCGGGTTGGGTGAAGTGGAATGCCGGCTTTTGGAAAACGACTGCAATTTGCTGCCGGAGGCCATAGCTGTATTAGAGGAGGGGACAGCAAATGAAAGCCTTGCAGTACAAGGTTAAGACCTTGGCCCCGGTGGTAATCAGCGCTACCAGCGGCGAGGCCAATTTGACCGGGACCTTGGATTACCTGGCCGGCAGCAGCATCTTAGGTGTTTTTGCCTCCCAGTACTTGACTGCCGGGAAAGGTAAGGCTACCTGTAGCCCTGTCGGCTTGCACCAAGATGATAGGTTTTACCGCTGGTTTTTACGAGGGGATCTGTCTTTCGGCAATGCCTATCTGGCTGTCCAAGAGGAAGAAAATACATATCTCTTCTATCCTACTCCCCTGTCCCTGCAACAGGATAAGGAGGAGACAACTGTTTATAATTTAACGGCAATGACCGAAAAACCTGATGAGGAAACCAAGGCGCTTGGCGGATTTTCCAGGCTGGAAAGCGACCGTCTGATCATTGAAGTGCCGGCGAAACACCTTTATTTTCACCATGCCAGGAAAGACCGGTTGAAAGGGCGGAGCGAAGCGGGAGAGATTTTTCACTACGAAGCATTGAATGAAGAACAGCTTTTTGTGGGCCGGATATTGGGTGAAGAGGAAGATCTGAAGGAGTTTAAAACTTGGTTTGGTTGTGGTTTTTTGGCCTGGGTGGGACGTTCGAAAAATGCCCAGTACGGTCAGGTGGAAATTGAACTGGCGGAAATTGAAGAGATTGAAGAGAATGTAACTGAATTAATCAATGACGACAATACTCTGGTTTTGACTTTTCTGTCGCCGGTTATCTTGAGAAACCGGTATGGCTTTCCAGAAGTGTCGTTCAGGGTCTTGCAGGAGCACCTGGCCAGAGCACTGGGAACGGACGGTTTTACCATTGAGGAATGTTACGCCAGGGCGGAACTGGTGGAAAACTTTGTCTCTGTCTGGAAATTAAAGAGACCGGCAGAGAAAGCCTTGGCGGCCGGTAGCACCTTCAAACTGACCTTTAACCGGGAACCGGACTCCGAACTGAAGGAAAAAATTAAAGCTGTTTGCCGGGAAGGGTTGGGAGAAAGGAGAAATGAAGGATTCGGCAGGCTGATTGTCAACCCGGCTGCCAGAGAAAGCTATAAAAAAGATAAATTGAAACTGGAAAAGCCGGAAAAACCAGAGGGTTCATTACCGGAAGAAGCGAAGGAAATCTTTAAAAAAATCACCTTCAATAATCTGGAAAATAAAATAGAAAAAATGGCCATTGAAAAGTCGGAAGAATTCTTTACTGGAAAGAAAAAACCATTGCCAAACAGTCTGTTGGGCAGATTGGAGTTGATGCTGAAGGAAAGCAAGAACTGGGAAGAGTTTTCCCAAAAAATTAATGACTTGCGGGACACGGCCAGGGACAAACTGGAGGGATATCGGACAAAAAATGACAGTTTATATAATGTGTTGAAAGACTGCAGTTTACCGGATTGGGAAAAATTTTACCTCAATGTCGGCGATGACATTAATAGTCTGGCACAACTGGCCGGCTTGAAATTAAAAGACGATCAGGAACTTAAAAACAGGCTGTTCAGAAAATATTGGCTGGTATTTTTCAGAAATACCAGGAAGTTAAACAAGCAGAAGGGGGATCAGGATTGAAAAGTACTCTTGTGCCAAGTAGTGTTACCGGCAAACTGATATTAACCGGAAAGCTGGTTCTTGAAACCCCATTAATTATCGGTACTGGAGAAAAAAGTGATGACGTGGACGTAGTCGTTCTTAAGGATGAAAACGGCAGTCCTTATATTCCGGCAACCTCGCTAACAGGAGCGTTGCGCCATCATTTTTTCTGCCGGGCCAAGTTTGATAGAGTTCCGCTAGAACAACTGCAATATTTTTGGGGAGCTGACTTAAAAAAGGAAAAAGAACACATTTATCAGAGCGCATTTGTTCTCAAGGACTTGCAACCGGAGAGTGAAGTTCGGGTAAAAATACGGGATGGACTGAAGATTGACAACGGGTTTGGAATAGCTGCGCCCGGGAAAAAGTTTGACTACGAGATAGTGGAGCCGGGAGCGGTATTTGGTTTTGAGGCTGAAATAACTTTGCGGAAAGCTTATGATAAAGAATTTTTTTTGCAGGTTGTCGGTTTTTTGGTTAAAGCCCTTGAAGAAAGAAAAGTCGTCCTAGGGGCAATGACTACAAAAGGGTTTGGCCGGTGCCGGCTCCGGGACCCCTACCTATATGATTATGATTTTACTCAAAAAGAAGCGGTAATTGCCTGGTTGAAGGGAGATTTCAAACAGGACTTTCTGCAAAAAGAAATTGATTTGAATAACGTACTGGCGGAACAGGAATCTAAAGACTTTAATCTTGACGCGGTCTTTGCCCTGCAAAGTTCGCTGATTGTCCGTTCTTATTCAGGCGACCCGCAAGCTCCCGATGCGGTTCACCTGACCAGTAACGGCAAGGACGTTTTGCCGGGAACTTCGGTTAAAGGAGCGCTTAGGAGCAGAGCTGAAAGCATTATCAATACCCTGGGCGGACAGGGAGAGGAAATGACCAAGCAGCTTTTCGGCTGGGCCGACGAGGAAGCAAAATCGGGGGAGAAGTATAAAAGCCGGGTGGTGGTGGAGGAGACCATAATTGAAAATGTTACCGCGGCCATCCAGTCCCGGATAAAAGTTGACCGTTTTACCGGAGGAGTAATTAACGGCGCCCTGTTTAACACCATGCCTTTGTGGGCTTTAGACGGTAAACAGGAGATGGTGGAACTTAAGGTTTCGATAAAAAATTATCAGGATTGGGAAGCAGGACTCCTGTTATTGCTCTTAAAAGACCTGTGGACCGGAGATTTACCTGTCGGTGGTGAAAAAAATATCGGCAGGGGTAGGTTGGAAGGAAGAAGGGCTATGATCTCTTTTGGCGGAGAGCGGGTTATTATCAACAGTTTGATTGACAATCAACTGCAGATAGCCGGGGACAAGGAAAAACTAGAAAAGCTTGTGGCTGCTTTTGTCGCTAAAATCAGGGGAGAGGAGGCGGCTCATGGAAACGGGTAAGCAGTACCGGTTAATAAAAGTTAAATCGAAAGTAGACGGGCCTGACCAAGTGTATTCCCTGCGGACGGCTGATGAACTGGTAAAGCTTATCAGCAGTAATTTTACCGGATCCGGTTTCTGTGTGGCTTACCTAGACTACCAGGTGCTTGTCGGCAGGTATGTAAAACAGGATGAAAAAAAGGAAACAGGCGGCAAAATGTTATTTTACTGCAATCAGCAGATAGAACCCCGCTTTCTGCAAAGGATCCGGATTTTTAACCAAGAGAGGGAATTATTCATTTGGCGAGGGTATGATGGCTTTCAATGGCGGTTGCGGATTGACGGTGACGTTGGAGATCCTCAAGAGGGTGAAGAAATAGATGTGGTGGAAGCGGAACAGATTTTGTGGGGTACCATGGCTAAAAGTAATGGTGAAGGTTGGATCAGGATCTACGAGGATAGGGGTACGGAGATTATCTTGCCCGGGGAAAATCTAAAAGTGGACATACATAACAGGGTAAAACTGGTCACGCGGAATTACATTGGATACAACGATTTAGGGCAGGCAGGCTATGTTGACTGTAGGTTTGTAAAATTTAACTGGGGAGGAGAAATGCTTTGAGAAAGGAAAAGAATATAAAGAAATCTTTAAACCGTGAAAAAGTTAATAAAGCTGCCGGTAAAAGATTCCCCGCCTCGGCGCCTTATAACTTTATCCAGTTAAATGATGTCGTGGTGGAGGCTCAATTTCGGCAACCGGACCAATTACCGGGCTTTGACAAATATTACAACTACGACCGGGAGCAAAACGAGGGATATTTGACTGGAGAAATAGTTTATGAACTGGAAACAATTACACCTCTGTACATCAGGGGAGTGGCCCCGCAAAAAAACGATGGGAAGAACAATAAGCCGGATTTTTTTGCCCCGGGAGGAAAAGTGAAAATTCCCGGCAGCAGTATCCGGGGCATGGTTAGAAACTTGGTGGAAATAGTAAGTTGGGGAAAATTTGAGAATTTTGAGGACAAGAAATTATATTATCGAATGGTTGAGGACCGTTCAGAATTGGGAGAAAGATACAGAGATATCATGCTGAATCAAAATGATTATTATTCTGTCAAGGTGAAAGCAGGATTGCTTAAAAAAGTTGGTCCAAACAATTATGTTATCCTGCCGTCAAGCCCACCGGTTTCCTATCACGGATTTCCTACAATTTACAGAATTCACTACGATCCGAAGACCAGAAAGGTAGCGGGAACAGATATCGAATTGAGGGAGTTTGAATATAAGAAAATATTTTTTAAACCGGTTAGAGAAGAATTACATACGCACAACCGGAGAATAAGGGACGGTAGAAAGGTTCCTTTTAAATTAAAATATGCAAAAGTGCAAGATATAAGTCTTGTTCAGAAAAATGGTTTTTGTGAAGGGTACCTGATTTCTTCAGGCAATCTGGGAACAAAAAAACATATGCACTGGATAATCACTTTGCCTGACGCTAAAGATAGCCTAACAATACCGGATGAGGTGGTGCAAAGTTATACCAATGATAAAAACAGGACGGAGCAAGTTAATTTGATGGAAATGCTGAAAAAAGACCCGGCAGGAGTCCCCTGTTTTTACCTGAGCGAACAGATAAATGATCAGGAAAAAGTTATTGCTTTTGGTCATACAGGACTATTTAGATTGCCTCATAAGCACAGTATTGGCTATTTTAGGCCCAGCAGTTTAAAGGATAAAATAGGGGTTATCGATTTGGCTGAAGCTATTTTTGGTGTGGAGACCAAATTTGCCTCAAGAGTTAGCTTTCAAGATGCCCTGCCGCGGGAAGGCCAGAATAATTTGCTGCAGCACCCGGAACATCCTAAAATTCTGGCTTCTCCAAAACCGACTACTTTTCAACACTATTTAACCCAGCCCAAAGGGCTAGAGACTCCGATTAAAGCCCTTTCCCACTGGAGTTCCGACAGTAGCAAAACCATCTTGCGAGGCTATAAATACTATTGGCACCGGGATACCCGGGATGATAAGGACCAGGAACATTACTGGGTTGAAAAGGGGAAAATTAGCGCAACACAGCATACCAAAATTCAGCCTGTCAGATCAGGAGTAAAATTTGAAGGGAAGATCAGATTCACCAATTTGTCTCCTGTAGAACTGGGGGCATTGCTGTTCGTATTGAATCTACCGAAAAACCATTATCATAAACTGGGCATGGGCAAACCGCTGGGCCTGGGGTCGGTTAAAATAACGCCTAGACTAGTGCTTTCCAACAGGGAAAAGCGTTACACCACTCTTTTTGACGGAACAACCTGGGCAGTAGCGAATACCGATGAGCCGCTTGAGACGTATATAGATAAATTTGAACAGTATGTCTTGGCAAAACTCAAGGAATTGGGAAGCCGGGAAGCCGAGGCAAAAAAATTGTGGGATACTGATCGGTTAAAAAACTTGAAGATCATGATGGACTGGGAAAATACGAAAAAAAGGGGCTGGCTGGAAGTGACCAGGTACATGAAGATAGGAAGCAAAGAAAAAAATGAATATAAAGGTCGGCCTGTTTTGCCTGAACCGATCAAGGTTGTAGAATCGTAAGCGTCAAATAGCCCACACCTGTCTATCCGATGTGGGCTTAGGTAAACTGGTTGTAAGATTGTGGCGCCCGGCAAGTCAAAGGCAACGAGGACGACCAAGGCAGTAATGGGTCCAGTGCCTCCGGATCTTTCGGATCCGCAAGCTGCGGAAGCTGCTCAAACAGATACTTCAAGTATTGGAACGGATTCAGTCCGTTCTCTTTCGCGGTTTCCATCACGCTGTAGATCGTCGCGCTGGCCTTTGCCCCGCGAGGCGTGTTGGCAAACAGCCAGTTCTTTCGTCCAATCACAAATGGCTTGATCGACCTTTCGCTGCGGTTGTTGTCGATCTCCAGACGGCCATCCTGCAGGAAAGCCGTCAGTTTGTCCCATTGGTTCAAGCTGTACGCAATCGCTTGTCCGAGCAGACTTTTTGGCAATGTTCGGGGCCGCTGCTTTTGAAGCCATGCCAAATAAGCCTCCAAAATGGGCTTGCTTCGCTCCATTCGGACGGCATAGCGTTCTTCTGGCGTTGCTTCCTTCAGCTCCCGCTCAATCGCAAAGAGCTGGTTGCAAAACTCCAGTCCCTGTTGGGCCGCCGTTTCGGTTTTCGGTTGTCCGGCAGGCATCGTCTCCAGCGCCTCGTCGAACTTGCGGCGTGCATGCGCCCAGCATCCAACGAGGGTCACGCCCTGCACCTTATGGTAGCCGGAATACCCGTCAACGTGCAGGTAGCCGCGAAATCCCGAAAGAAAGTTTCGCGGATGCTCCCCGTTTCGCGTCGGCCGGTAGTTGTACAGGACGATCGGCGGGCCCGTTCGCCCGGTCCGATCATACGTCACCGTCTCCACCGGCAGATGGTCCAGTTGGGTTGTGCGTGGATCGGCTGATTTCCGGCGCTCGTACGTGATTTTCTTCATGGGCGGCTCTTCGCCTTTTGGCGTGGCAAGTACTTCCGCTTCGTTGAACAGATCCAACTCCAGCTGGTTCGGATCCGTCTTTTCGCTTGAGGCGCCGAAACGCTTTTTTTGCGCCAGGCGGAACTGTTCTTCGTACCATTTGAGTTTGGCCGACAGTTCGGCAACCTGCTGTTCCAGCCTGGCAACCTGAGCCTCATATTCTTCCATTGTAAGGGTAGGGGTGACATTTTCACACCGATCGCCGGATTCCTTGTGGCCGATCCGAATGACAACCCCTGGTTCCGGTTTACGGTTTTCAGGTGAGGATGTCACGGTCACCGGCGTCCAACCCGTGAGGGAAGTCGTTGTCCGGTTCGAATCGGATAGCCGTTTCAAACGTTTCAGCCAATACTTCAATTGATGGATGGAAATGCCTTGCGCCTCGCACCACGCGGCCATCGTCAGTCCGCTGGTTCGGTACTCTTCAATGCGGGAAACCCATTCCCGGATCCGTTGTTCACGATTTTTGCCGCAATGGCCGCCCTGAGTATCGGCCTGTCGGAAGCGTCCCTTACAAGCGACTCATCGGATACATCAACGGCAGGAGTCGGAACAACTTCAAGAACGGTAAGCGCAAGCGCCAAAAAGCGTTCGAGCGCCTGTATTTTGTGAGGAAATTTCCGGTTGTATACCCGGCGAAGCTCATCGATGTTTTAATCGCAAACCATGCCGTGGTTGGGGTGTGTAACGGCTTTGACGTACGCCTGATAAGGCGTTCCTTCACTGCTCAAGGAGGCGGAGATCAGGATGTTGGTGTCGATCAATACTCTCATAGCCCTTCAATCTCCGCGCGTACATCCTTTACCAGATCCATCACGTCGTCATCGCTGCGGATCTCGGCTTTTTCCGCTTTGCCCTCCATTTCCTTCTGCAGCATTTTCATGGCGTAGACAGCGGAATTCATAAGGATAACTCGGTCTTCCTCGCAAATGAGGGTGACACGGTCTCCGGTGGAAAGGCGAAGCTTGGAGCGGATATCTTTTGGCCGTTAGTATATGCCAAACCGCGTCGCAATACAATAGCTTTTCGTATTTTTGGCTCAACACCAAAGTTAGTGCTTGACTCTATGTACCAAACCGCCTGCGGTTACATTCGACCAGAAGCCCTTGGACGTAACGCTCCCGGTTCCGAGTGAAGTAATGTCGGCGTTGATAAGCTTTGATTCGGTTGTTTCTCCCTTCAACCGCCGCATTGGTCCAACGACAAGAATGGTAATTGAGGATCTCCGTTCGCCAGTTTCGCATCGTTTTGATGCAGGCGGCGATCGCCGGATGCTGCAAACGTTCGCCCTGTTCCAGCCAGCGATCGAACCAGATAGCAGCTACTTTGGCATCGGGTGCACAGTCGTACCATTCCGCAAGCGCTTCTTTCCAGGCGTGGACCTGCTGTAAAAGTGGCGAATAGCTCAAGATTTCTTGTAACTCCGGCTGCTTTTCGGAAGGCAGCGATGCCGCCTGGGGGTTCAGGAGCCGGTGTTTGGCTTTGAGGTTGGCCCGGGCTCTGGCTGCTAGCGAGGTCTGGACGTCTTTTCGAACGGCTTGAAGGGCATCGATCACGTAACGCGTTACATGAAATCGGTCCGCGACTCGAAGGGCGTCCAGAAAACTCTGTTCCGAGTTGCAATGGGTCATTTCGTTCAATCAGAAACAAGTTGCTAGTGTTATAATAAAAGCCATAGAGATATTGTCCGAATACATATGGAGGTACTATGGCAAAAAGACGTGATGTACCGGCACAATTGAAATTGGATATGTGCGACCCCAATGAGATGGAACGTTTGCGGGCAGAAAACAATCGGTTACATGAACAGAATGTGAAGTTATTGGCCGAAATTAAACGCTTGAAACAATTGGTCCATTCTGAAACAGATTTAAAGCGTCGTTCTGATAACAAGATATCACCAGAGACGATGACCGGGGAATCGCCGTGTTCGGAAAATGCAGCAAGTTCGGTTATGGTGACAAAACAATCTCCCATTGAAGAAAAACTCGCATTGTTTCGCAATTACTTTAAAGGCAGGGAAGATGTGTACGCCGTACGCGGAATCGATAAAACAGGAAAACCGGCGTATTTTCCGCAGAAGAAGCGGCTCGGAAAAGAAAACGGAAAAATCGTGTGGGGTGATTACCTGCCTTTGACGGACGAAGTCCTCAAAGCCCATTTGCAGGAAGAGAATAGACCGGTCACAATCGGGATCTATCCGGTTTTGCTTGATGAAACTTGCTGGTTTCTGGCGATTGATTTTGATAAAGCAAGCTGGAAGGAAGATACGGCCGCTTTTCTGGAAACTTGTCGCAAATTGAATGTTCCTGCAGCATTGGAACGTTCGCGCTCGGGGAACGGAGGTCATGTTTGGATCTTTTTTAACGAGCCTGTTCCTGCACGAACAGCACGAATGTTGGGCAGTACTCTATTGACCCTCACTTTGGAGAAACGGCATCAAATAGGGTTGGACTCGTACGACCGAATGTTTCCCAATCAGGATACGCTGCCGAAAGAGAAGAAACTCGGCAATTTGATTGCTTTGCCGCTGCAAAGGCTGCCCGGCAAGGAAGGAAACAGCTTGTTTATCAACGATCATTTTGAACCTCATAAAGATCAGTGGATATTCTTGTCCTCACTCAGAAAAATGGCGTTGTCCGAGGTGGAAGCCATTGTCCGCGAAGCCGAACGGAGAGGCGATGTCATCCGTATTGCAAAATCGGAAACGGAAGAGGAGGAGATCGAGCCCTGGAATTTGCCGTTGGGTAAGGAGAAACCATCTGTTCTGAAAAAACCTCTTCCAACTCATATAAAGCTGGTGCTGAGCAACATGCTGTATATGGACAAACAGGGGTTGTCATCTTCACAAATCAATCATTTTATTCGCATGGCTGCTTTCCAAAACCCCGAGTTTTATAAAGCTCAATCCATGCGGTTGCCTACATTCGGCAAGCCGCGCATTATCAATTGTTCGGAAGACTTGGCACGATATCTGGCTTTGCCGCGCGGATGCTATGATGCAGTTGTTCAACTGCTTCGGAGCCAAGAGGTTACGGTGGACATTGTGGATGAACGGAATCCGGGAACGCCAATTGATGTGGCCTTTCAAGGAGAACTAAGGGATGGACAAAAACAAGCCGTTCATGAGCTACTTAAGCATGATATCGGGATTTTGTCTGCAACTACCGCGTTTGGGAAAACGGTGGTCGCCGCACGGATGATTGCGGCTAGGGCAGTAAATACGTTAATTTTGGTGCATCGCACGCAGCTAATGGAGCAGTGGAAGGAACAACTGTCCCTGTTTCTCAAGATTCCGGTGAAAGAAATCGGACTGATTGGCGGAGGCAAAAACAAAAGAACGGGGCGAATCGATGTGGCCATGCTGCAGACGATTTACGCAAAAGGGGAAATCAAAGACTTCATCGCCGATTACGGACATATCCTCGTCGATGAATGTCATCACATTTCCGCTTTCAGCTTTGAGCAGGTACTTAAGAGGGCCAAGGCCAAATATATCCTGGGGTTGACGGCAACTCTCACCCGTAAAGACGGTCACCATCCGATTGTGCTCATGCAGTGCGGCCCCGTTCGTTATAAGGCCGATGCAAAAAGCCAAGCAAAAACCAGGCCTTTTCAGCATGTGGTCATTCCAAGGTATACGGACTTTAAACTGCCGGAAGCGGGATCCAATGTCCCGATCCACGAGCTTTACGATAAATTGATCGCTGATGAATCGCGAAACGAACTTATTTTCGATGACCTTCTGAAAGCGCTGGATCAAGGAAGATCGCCGATTTTGCTGACGGACCGCACGTCTCATCTGGAATATTTCGCGAACAGACTGCGGGGTTTTGCCAAAAATGTGATCGTGCTGCGTGGCGGGATAGGGAAAAAGAAGCGGAAGGAGATACAGGAACAGATCCATTCCATTCCTGGCGATCAGGAGCGAGTTCTTCTTGCCACCGGCCGATTTGTGGGAGAAGGGTTTGATGACCCCCGTCTGGATACGCTGTTTTTGGTCATGCCGATTTCCTGGAAGGGAACGCTGCAGCAATATGCAGGCAGACTTCATCGGCTTTACGAAGGAAAACGCGAGGTGCAAATCTACGATTACGTGGATATTCAGGTTCCCGTCTTTATGCGCATGTACAACAAAAGGTTGAGAGGATACCATGCGATGGGCTACAGTGAACAAGCGGTGACAATCCAAGTCTGATTAGGAAGGAGAAAAGTGCGTGCCGAATCCGCACGCTGCCATCAATCCAAGATTGATCAGTATTTTTACCGGTGAAGATTCGGCATCCATCAAGGAAAAGCCGACCTTGTCCATGTCCGTGCGGCAGCGGTGCGAAGTATAAGTTTTGCTGCGCGAAGAAGCTGAAAAACTTCGATATTGACCGGTTTATTTTGGATTTTTCCACTGAGGGATAGCATGAGCCGGATTGGCCAAAATGAATACAATACCATCTTGCTTGCGCTAAGGGAGTTTGCCGAGTCCATGGAGTTGAAACCCTCTGTTACGGTCTACAGTCGTGGGGAAAGGATCCGAAAGCAAAGATTGCGCTTCTCCAAATACGGCAGCCCCCGCGTGGAAGAAATGTACGGACCTTAACTTAAGTTTGCGGGGCAGCGTTGGCTGCGACAGGGACTACTGAGAAGGAATTAAGGTTCTTCCATCCGAACAGGATCAAACATGGTATAAATAATTAAAAACATGCTGCAATGCTGCATAAGGTGGTTGTTGTATTGAGCGTGAACAAGGAAGAACTAGTTTCCCTTGAAAAAATCCTGTATAAAGGGTTCCTTGGCCAAAAAAAGGAATTCCGTTTTCCAATCGAGAATTGGTAAATGACGAACAAACCAAATCAAACTCGAGGGCAACGGAATTCTTGCTTCTTAAAAGATCCGACATAAACCCGTGCCTTCCTTCCAAGGAGGCTATTTTTTATGATTCGTACATTCGTACCCATCATGCTCAACTGGATCTCTTCGAATCCACCCTGCCTCCGGAAATACTAAACTGAAATTGGGGGTGTTTTGCTTTTTAAATTTAAGGGTTGCCAGATGATGCAAGGGGTTTCGTTCTCAAATCAGTGCGAAACCTGTGAGTGATCTTGTTGGCACCAATGCCACGAAGCGTTGGTGTTGGAGAAAGGAGACGGAGAGATTATGATTCGAGAATTGACTTACGAGGAGATTGAGATTGGGGATGCCGCCGTTTTTTCCAAGACGATAGGGGAGATTGACATCTACCAGTTTGCCGGAATCACGGGCGATTTTAACCCGATGCATATGGATAAGGAGTACGCCGGCACCACCTTTTTCAAGGAGCGGATTGCGCACGGAATGTTAACGGCCAGTTTCATCTCCACGGTTTTGGGAATGAAATTGCCGGGCCCGAATACAATTTATCTGGAACAAACGGTTCGTTTTCTCGCACCCGTAAAAATCGGCGACACGATTCGCGCCAGGGCGGAGGTCATTGAAAAAATCGACGCGAAAAAACAGATCCGCCTCCGCACCACCGTTACCAACCAACACGGGAAAACGGTTGTGGACGGGGAAGCGCTGGTCATGAAGAAAGGGTGATCCTCCTTGCTGTCTGGGATTGAATCCAAAAAGAAAACGATCAGCCAGTTTTTGGAGATGATTTCCGATGGCGACGACTTGATCGTACCGCTTGCCAACGGGGAGCCACAGACTTTGCTTGACGCGCTGGAAGCAAATGCGACGCGTTTTTCGGGTGTCCGGATTCACCAGATGCATGCGCTGAAGCCAAGGGCGTACATCCAGGGCGCTTATCCCGGTCATTTGCGCTATGTCGCTTATTTCTTAAGCGGGGCGACCCGGCAGGCGTTTTGGGAAGGGAAATGCGATCTGGTGCCCAACCACTTTCACGAGATGCCCCGGCTGTTGCGGGAAACGGTGAAACCGTCCCTGGTGCTGGCGGCAGCTTCGCCGATTGACCGGCACGGATATTTTTCGCTGGGTACCAACGCGGATTACACGGCGTCTTTTATCGGGGAAGTTCCGATATTTTTGGAAGTGAACGCCCAAATGCCCAGAACGTATGGCGAAAATCAGGTTCACATCAGCCAGGTCGCGGGATATATTGAGGTGGATTACCCGTTGCATGAGGTCAAACCGTCGACGGTTACCGAGGCGGACGTTAAAATTGCCGAATTCGTCGCCGAACGGATTACCGACGGCAGCACATTGCAAGTCGGGATCGGATCGATCCCCAATGCCATTCTTGCCCGATTGACCGAAAAACGCGATTTGGGCATTCATTCCGAGTTGTTGACGGATGGAATGGTGGACCTGGTGGAAGCCGGCGTCATTACCGGCGTGGCGAAAACGACGCACCGCGGAAAAATGATTGCGACGTTTGCGCTGGGTACGAAGCGCTTGTACGATTTTATCCACGAAAATGCCGGGGTGGAGATGTTGCCGGTGGAGCTGGTCAACGACCCGCGGGAAATCGCAAAAGAGGAGTGGATGATTTCCATCAATGCGACGACGGAAGTGGATTTTTTGGGACAGTGCGCTTCGGAAACGGTTGCCGGCCGGTATTACAGTTCCAGCGGCGGCCAGGCCGATTTTGCCCGGGGCGCCCGTTTTGCCAAATACGGAAAAGGGTTTATCTGTTTGCACTCCACCACCAAACAGGGAACCATTTCCCGGATTCGTCCGCAATTGAGCCCGGGATCGGCGGTGACCACTTCCAAAAATGATGTGGATCATGTGGTGACGGAATACGGGGTGGCGGAATTGCGGGGCAAAAGTATCAAGCAGCGGACGGAAGCGCTGATTGCCATCGCCCATCCGGCGTTTCGGGAGGAGCTGCGGTTTGCAGCGAAACGCTTGGGATATCTGCTTTGACAACTCCTTCAGCACCGCGCGAATCTGGAGTTTTCCACGAAGCGAAAGAAAGTGAGTTGAATATTTCATTAAAATTTAAAAAATATTGACTTGACAGATAGCAACTCCTGGTGTGTATTTATGGTACGAATATGCATTTAATTTTTACAATGCTGTTTAACGGTGTTGCCGCCAGGAATGTCAAAACGGGAAAGTTTTATAGGGAGGGAATTTTTATGAACGGCAATTTGGAAAAACTGACAGAATTTTATCTGGAACAGTATCAAAAAAATACGGCTCGGTTGTTTGACGCCATCCGGGATTCCGTGGCGGCGACCGCGGAGCTGGTCGGTTGGGCGCAAAAGGAGTCGCAGCAGGCGGTGGAACGCATGACCCAGCAAGGCATCGAGAGAATCGTTTCGCAAC
>NZ_JBZCSF010000019.1:0-41809 GCF_058273125.1 Effusibacillus sp. SKA8
CACCGTCCCGCTCATAGGCTTCCTTCCGGCGAGCAAGAAAATGGTTGTACACAAACCGGCAGCACCCGATGGTGCGCCGGATGTGCTGTTCCTGTTCTTTTGTCGGATGGAGACGGAAGGAATAGGCTTTGTGCATATCGTTCACCCGCGCTTTTTCTGAGCTTCGACGTACCGGCGGATTGTATCACTGGATACATTTCCTGCCGTACTCACAAAGAAGGAACGTGTCCATAAACTGGGAAGGTGTCTTAGATGCGGGAATTCGTCCCGCAACCGCTTTGATGTGATCCCATTGATCGTCGCCATCATTCCGGAAGGCGAATTCGCGGGGAGACAATTGAGAAACAAATGAACATGGTCTGGCATGACTTCCATTGCGAGAATCAGCCAATCGTTTTGGACGCAAATCTCGCTTACCAGTTCTTTGAACCGCGATTCCACTTGACCAACGAGAACTTTCCGCCGATATCGCGGACAGAACACGAAATGATAGTTGATGAGCGATACGGTTGTTTTCGTATGACGATATTTTTGTCTCATACCATGATTGTATTAGTTCAAATAAACTGTAACGAGTAGAAACGCACCTGTCAAGGAACAGGCTGGTCGCTCAGAAAGATTCTGACGGTGGAACCCGGGGGAACTTTCGTTCCCGCCGCCGGCGCTTGCGCCACAATGTGTTTTCCTTCCCCGACCGTTTCAACGCGCAGACTGGAGCTGCTCTGGATCATAACCTTCTGGGCTTCTTCAACCGGAAGGCCGGCCAATTGCGGAACCTCCACCGGGCGGATGTCCCCATATTGATATTCGCGGGCGATGCCGTTTTTCCTTGCCGGTACGTTCAGATAATGGAGCGAATCCGCCAGAATGTTTCCGACCACCGGCGCGGCAATGGTACCCCCGAAGATCAAACTCCCTTTCGGATTGTCCACGGCAACATACGCTACCAGTTGCGGATCGTCCGCCGGCGCCATCCCGACAAACGACACAATATAATGTCCCTGCTTGTAACCGCCCCCCGGAGCGGCAACCTGCGCCGTCCCCGTCTTTCCGGCGATGCGGTATCCTTCGCGGAATGCGTTCTTACCGGTTCCCTGCGCCACCACGCTTTCCAGCGTCTCGCGGACCGTCTTCGCCGTCTGTTCCGAGACCACCCGGTGCTTCACCTTCGGTTGGACGGTCTCGATCACCTTCCCGGTTTCCGGGTCGATCCACTCTTTGGCGACATGCGGCTCCATCAGAAGGCCGCCGTTCGCGATTGCGGACACGCCCATCACCTGCTGGATCGGCGTCACGGAAACACCCTGTCCGAAGGAAGTGGTCGCCAATTCCAAAGGGCCGACTCTGTTTAATTTAAACATGATGCCTTTTCCTTCCCCCGGTATGTCGATGCCGGTTTTCTGCCCAAATCCGAACTTGAAAATGTATTCGAACAATTTCTCCTTGCCAAGCCGCTGCCCCATCAGCATAAACCCGGGGTTGCAGGAGTTCTCCACCACCTCGAGAAACGTCTCCGAGCCGTGGCCGCCCGCTTTCCAGCAGCGGATTCTCCGGCCGGCCACCTCATAATAGCCGGGATCGAAAAACCTGTCTTGCAAATTGACCTTCTTTTCCTCCAAAGCGGCCGCCAACGTCACGATCTTGAAAGTCGATCCCGGTTCAAACGTTTTCCAGATCGCCAGATTGCGGTTGTAGACTTCCTGCGGATATTCCTTGTAATTTTCCGGCTTGAACGTCGGGTAATTCTCCATCGCCAGGATTTCTCCCGTTTTGGGGTCGGCTACGATCGCCATCACCCCGTCCGGATTGTACTTCACCACCACATTTTCGATCTCCCGCCGTACGAATGTGGAGATTTCTTTGTCGATTGTCAGCTTCAGATGCTGCCCGTTTTGCGGAGGGGTGTACGAATCGTTCTCATTTGGCATCGGTTCGCCTCTGGCGTTGGCAAAAAACGAAATGCTGCCGGGTTTTCCCCTCAGCCGCTCGTCATACCATTGTTCGAGCCCCGTCAGCCCCTGGTTGTCAATACCCGAAAATCCGAGAATATGAGCGGACAGCGATGCAAACGGATAATAACGCTTTCCCTCTTCCGTGATGTATATCCCCGGAAGCTTCAAGGCCCGGACTTCTTTCGCCTTTTGTTCGTCGATCTTCCGCCCGCCCGGCATCACATAGACCAGAAGGGTGCGCTTGCTGATCCTTGCAAACAGATCTTCCGCTTTCACGTCCAGCACTTTGGCCAGTTTTTCGGCCGTTCCCTGCTTGTCTTTAATCTGGGCGGGAATCGCAACGACCGTCGGGGCGCTTCCGTTATAAGCGAGCACCTCCCCGTTGCGGTCCATGATCGTCCCCCTTTTGGGTTCAACCGGAATGTTTCGCCGCCAGAGATCTTCCGCTTTTTCCGTCAACCACGGAGCCTGAATCAACTGAATATACGCCAGACGGCCAATTAACGCGAGCAAGACCGCGCCCAGCCCGAAAAGTATGACCACCAGCCGCTTCCGAAGAATCCCGTTGCCAGTGCGCACAGTAGAGCCTCCTCCCGTCGCCACAAATTCACTACCCATCATACGCTTGTCATGCTTGGGCTAGAATCGGAAAGCGGACGGCTGGAAGATTCCAGGCCGTCCGCTTTGCAACGCGAAGAGAGCTGCCGCAATTAATTGCCGCCGAAATTCAGTTTGATCTTCGTTCCCGCCGGTACGAACGACCCGCCTTTTGGTTCCTGGCCGACCACAAGCCCCACCCCCGGTTGATCGACACCGAGGTCGAGCATCGACAGAATCTCAACCGCTTCTCCCAAGGTTTTCCCGGTTAAATCGGGGACCTGGACGTTGCCCTGCGCGTCTTTGCTGTTGCCAGTGATCACGATGGCGGAAGTGCCTCCCGGCACCTTACTGCCAGGCTTGGGCCACTGTGCGGAAACTTTGTCTCCGCCGCCGATGACTTGCAACCGCAACCGGTTGGCGGATGCTGCCTGCAGCGCCTGATTGCGGTCCATGCCCGACCAATTGGGGACGATCGCGTATTTGAAAAGATTGTTGGTTCCGGTTTCCACCACCTTGCCGTCTTCCGCCTTCAGGCCGATGTGGGGCAGCACGTTCGCGAATACCTGTCTGGCAAACGGTGTGGCCACAATGTTGCCGAATTGCAGATCGTTATTCGGCGAGTCGACGGTGACATACACAAGAATCTTGGGTTTGTCGGCCGGCGCGAATCCGATAAACGAACAGATATAGCGGTTGCTTTCATATCCGCCCGTCGCCTTGGCGATCTGGGCCGTACCGGTTTTTCCGGCGATCCGGTATCCCTCGATGTAACCCGCTTTCGTCGTGTCGTTCTTGACGACCCCTTCCATCACATCCCGCACCGTCGCCATCACTTCCGGCGTCGCGACTTCACTGATAACGTGCGGCTTCTGTTCTTGAATCGTCGCCTCCGCTTTCGGATCGCGGATTTCCTTCATGACAAACGGCCGCATCACCTTGCCGCCGTTCGCCACCGCCGAGACGGCTGCCACCTGCTGCATCGGCGTCACGGATATCCCTTGCCCGAAGGAAGTGGTCGCCAAGTCCAAGTCACTCATCTTGTCCGGGTTGAACAGCACCGACTCTCCTTCCCCGGGGAGATCGACGCCCGTTTTTTGGTTGAACCCGAATTTGTAAATGTAATCATACAGCGTTTTCTTGCCGAGCCGTTGGCCGAGAATCACCATACCGACGTTGCTGGAATGTTCCACTCCCTGCCGGAACGTGATGCTTCCCCATCCGGTATAGTTCCAGTCGTGGATGGAAATGCCCTGTACGGCAATGCTGCCGGAAGCGAAATATTCGTTCAGATTGACCTTGCGTTCGTTCAACGCCGCCGTCAGGGTCACGATTTTAAAAGTCGATCCCGGCTCAAACGCGGCGTTCACCGCCCGATTGTTGTCAAGCACCTTTTGTTCCGATTCGTAAAACTTGTTGGGATTGAAAGTCGGCCGGTTCGCCAGCGCCAGGATCTCCCCGGTGTTCGGGTCGACGACCACGATCGAGGCGTTTTCCGGGTTGTATTTTTTGACCAGATTATCCAGCGCGTCTTCCGCGTAATGCTGGATCGTCTCATCGATCGTCAGCCATACGTCCTTGCCGTCGACCGCTGGTTTTTCTTCCGCTTTCTCGTAGGGCAGGGGATTGCCGCGGACATCCCGCAGATATCTGCGCGAGCCGTTTTCGCCGCGAAGCACGTCGTCATACTGCAACTCGATTCCGGCCGCGCCCTTAAGCGCTCCTTTTTCGTCCTTGGTGACAAATCCCAGGAGATGGGCGGCAAGCGAACCGTTCGGGTAATGGCGGGTGGTCGTTTTTGTCAAAAAGACGCCCTTCAACCCGAGCTTTTGGATTTTTTCCGCCGTATCCGCGTCGATCGTTTGTTTCAGCGGAACCCCGACCCGGTTTTCCTTTGGATCCGGCGTCAGTTTCCGATAAATCTCCGCTTCCGGCATTTGCAGCAGAGGGGCCAACTTCTGCGCGTAAATTTGCGGATCGCCACGTCCCGGGTCAAGTTCCTGCGGATTCTTGTTTTTCGGGTCTTCCCATGCTTTTTGGGCCGCTTTGATGATGTTGAGGTCAGCGTCCACATTGTAGGCGACTGTTGTATAGGCCAGCTTTTTCCCGTTGCGGTCGTAGATCGTGCCGCGAACGGCCTGGATCGTGTCGCTTTCCCGCCAGATTTTTTCCGCCGCCTTGGCCCAGGCTTCGCTTTTGAACAGTTGGATGTAGCCAAGCCTTACAACCAGAACCGCCATGCCTATCAACAGAAAAAGCCGCAGCCATCCGGATCGGACTCTGACTGTGTGATCGGCCATCCGCGATCACTCCTTGCCCGCCTTGGCAACAGCACCCGAGGTTGTCGACACCATCCCCATCTCGCGCGCTTTCGCAATGATACGCGCGGGAGAAGACAATTCGTTGACACGGTCATTCAGTTTTTGGTTTTTTTCCAGTTGCTCTTCAACCTGCTGTTTCATCCGTTCCACTTCGATGTTCTTCCGCGCGATTTCGGAGAATTGCCAGATAATCCCGCTCAGGATTCCCGTACAAAACAGGATGGTCGCGATCCATTTCAAACGTTCCCAGCTCGTCTTCTCTCTCGCCGCTTGTTGCACGCCCGGGCGGGAGATTTCAGCCTGCTTTTTCCAAGCCTTCGCTGTCGCAGTCGTGGTGTGTAAGGGTCTTGCTGCCAGCATGATGTAACTCCTCTCCAATTCCGTTATGTACGCATTCTTTTATGGACGTGCCTTATATTCGCTCCGCGATCCTCAACTTGGCGGACCGCGCCCGCGGGTTTTGCTCCAATTCTTCCCGCGAAGGCAAAATCGGTTTCCGCGTCAGAATCTTCACCTTCGGTTGATTGTTGCATTGGCAGACCGGCAGCTCGGGCGGGCAGAGGCAGCCTCTCGCCGCTTCTTGCAGAACGATCTTCGCGATACGGTCCTCCAGCGAATGAAAGGTGATCACCGCTATCCTGCCGCCTGGCTTTAAACAATCGATAGCGCCGCGAAACGCTTCTTCAAACACTTTCAATTCATCGTTGACCGCGATCCGAAACGCCTGGAACGTGCGTTTCGCGGGGTGCGGACCTTCCCGCCGGGCCGCCGCCGGGATGGCGGCCTTGATAATGTCCACCAGCTCTCCCGTGGTTCGAATCGGCCCTTTTTTTCTCGCTTTGACGATGAACTCGGCGATCCGTTTGCCCCAACGCTCCTCGCCGTATTGAAAAATCGCGTCGGCGATCGCTTTCTCGCTCCACGTATTGACAAGATCATACGCGCTGAACGATTGGGTCGTGTCCATCCGCATGTCGAGCGGGGCGTCCTGCATATAGCTGAATCCGCGCTCTTTTTCGTCCAACTGCGGCGAGCTTACACCGAGATCGAACAGGACCCCGTCAACGCCACCCGGCGCGTATTGTTCGACTATCTGAGTCAAGTGGCGGAAGTTTGCATGCACCAGTCGATACCGCCCTTCGAAACCGGCCAGCACCTTTTGCGCGTTCTCAATCGCCCGCATGTCTTGGTCGATCGCGATCAACTTTCCGTTCGGAGACGTGCGTTCCAAAATCCGTTTACTGTGTCCCGCTCCGCCAAGGGTGCAATCGACATAGACACCGCCGGCCCGTGGCACCAATCCCGCAACCGCTTCTTCGGCAAATACGGACACATGATGAAAATCAGGCATACGACACCCCACCATAACGCGCCGGAATCAGAAGTTGAGATCGGTGAGCTTTTCCGCGATAGAGGCGAATGAATCGGCCGCATTCCGGCTGTACGATTCCCAAGTTTCTTTCGCCCAGATCTCGACCCGGTTGGAGACGCCGATGACGACGCAGTCTCGAACCAGTTTCGCATACTCCCGAAGTGGTCCCGGGATGACGATTCGCCCCTGCTTGTCCAGTTCGCATTCGCCCGCCCCGGAAAAGAAAAAGCGGACAAACGCGCGGGCATCGGCGCTGGTTAATGGAAGACTTTTCAATTTCGCTTCTAGCGTCTCCCACTCCTTGCGGGGATATACGAACAGGCAGTTGTCAAGGCCACGGGTAACGACGAAGCCGGACCCCAATTCTTCCCGAAACTTGGCAGGAATGATCAGGCGCCCTTTTTCATCGACGCTATGCTGATATTCACCCATGAACACCCTGCGTCACCACCTCGAGGGAATATCCACCACTTTCCACCACTTCCCTCCACTTTCTGTATCTACAAATTCGTTGCCTAGAAACAGATTCCTGCTATCCACAGGGGAAATTTTTTGAAAAAGTTGTTCCAACGGGGAATTTAAGGAATAAAGACCTATTGATCCACAGGTTATCCACAGCCGCAATAGGTCTATTGTCCTGTTTTCGTTCGGTGGGGGAAAGCGGGGGAAACAGCGTGTGGGAAACAAAAAACCGGCGCAGCCTGCAAAAGGCAAACGCCGGTTTCAACTTCACTTGTTTTAAGGCGATCTTCACTTTGGTGGGATGCTCTTAGTATCCCATTCGATAGACGCCGGGCAGTTCCATTTCCGCCCCGAGCGTCAGAGCCGCTGTCTTGGCCCAGTGCGGGTCGCGCAGCAGTCCGCGCCCGACCGCCACCAGATCGGCCCGCCCGCTTTGCACCGCCTGTTCTGCCAATTGCGGGCTTTCCATCCGCCCGACGGCGATCACAGGGATCTCCACCTCTTTCCGAATCCGTTCCGCAAACGCCAGTTGATAGCCGGGATACTGCTTCGGCGCGACCGGAACGTTGCCGCCCGACGAAACATCCATCATGTCAACGCCCGCTTCCTTGAATTGCCTGACCATCCCGGCCATGTCATCGACCGTATAACCTTCCGGCGAGTACTCGTATGCTGAGACTCTCATCAATAATGGCATGCCAGCGGGAAGTTCCCGTTTCACCCGCCGGATCACTTCCAGAGCGAAACGCAAGCGGTTGGCCTGGCTGCCCCCGTATTCATCCGTCCGTTTGTTCGTGATCGGCGACAAAAATTCGTTGATCAGATAGCCGTGCGCCCCGTGAATCTCGACCGCGTCAAAGCCGGCTTCCACCGCCCGCCGAGCCGCCTGTCCGAAGGCTTCGACAATCTGTTGAATCTCCTCGACCGTCAATTCCTTCGGCACGCGATATTTTTCCGAAAATGCGATCGCGCTCGGCGCGACATTCGGTTCTTCCGCCACTTCCGACTTGCGCCCGGCATGCGCCAACTGAATGGCCACCTTTGCACCGTATGTATGGCAAAAATCGACGATCCGCTTCAGCCCCGGGATATGGCCATCGGAAAAAATGCCGATGTCCCGCGACGTAATGCGCCCCCGGCTTTCCACCCCGGACGCTTCCACCATCACCAGACCGACTCCGCCTACAGCCCGCGAACCGTAATGAACGTAATGCCAATCCGCCACGCTCCCGTCCCCGTTTGCCTGGTATTGGCACATCGGGGACATCATGATCCGGTTTCTAACCTGCAGGCCTTTGAGTTCGAAAGGATCAAACAACGACGGCAATTGGATCGCCTCCCCGAAAGTGATTTCCAAAAACTATCGTATCGGTTTTGGAAACGGAAGTAAAGTAAGCTCGATTACAGTAGGCAACGCAAAACTTCGCGGTCAGTTTCCTCTCTTTTCGCACAACACCATCCACTCGTCGACTTGCATGGTCCATGATCAAGTCGCCTCCTCACAAACACCCGCCAATATTCGCAACCCGGCGTGCCAGTTCCCGGTTGACCGGTGTTTCCACCGACAGTTCCTGTCCCAAACGTACCACGGCTCCGTTTAAAGAATCAATTTCCGTGCGCCGGCCCTTTTCCACATCCTGCAGCATGGAGGAACGATTGGCGGCCGTCTGTTCACATACCTGCAGCATCCGGCCGACTCCTTCCGCCGCCTCCGCTTCGTCAAGAACCCCGAGCGCTTGCGCCACGCGTCCCGCCTCTTTTACCGCCGCAACCGCCGTCTTCCGCAACTCCGGCCGCTCCAGCACTTCGCCGTTTGTCACCCGGTAAATCGCGGTCACCGGATTGATCCCGATGTTGACAAGCGCTTTTTTCCACACTTCTTTCCGCATATCCTCCCCGATCCGCACTTTCCAGCCCGCCTCCGCAAAAAGGGCCGACAGCTTGCCCGCCGCCGGGTGGTTCCCGCCATGCCCGCCCAGGACGAATTCCCCTTCGCCCCTTGCAGCGACTTCATGATCGGACAGGGAAGTCGCTCCGTAAGTGGCAAGCCCCAGCAATACCCGCTCCACCCCGAGTACGGAAGCGAGCGTCTCGCCGTTTCCAAGGCCGTTTTGCAGCGACAGAACGGCGGGAGTTCCCGGCATTCGGGCGATCTGCCGGGCGGCTTGTTCCGTATCGAAACTTTTGACTGCAAGGATCACGAGGTCGACGCTGTCTGCGGGCATATCGGTTGTGACCGCGACCGGCAAAACAATTTTTTCGCCGTCCGGGCGGATCAGAACCAACCCGTTGTCCCGCAGGCTCCGGGCCTGTTCCGGACGGTGCGCAAGCAACCGGACTGCACAGCCCGCCCGAAGCAAGCCGGCCGTCACCAATTTTCCGATCGCTCCCGCTCCCATCACGACAATTCGGCGCATGTCGGCGCTTTTCACGGAATCACCTCCATCTGTCAAAACTACACATCTACGCAATCGTCTGTCCGTTCATCCCTGTCTTTGCCGCCGCTTCTCCCGGGTTGCAAACGTCCCGCCCGCCGGGCGGCGTCCCGCAACAGGTATTCGATATGGGAATTCACGCTTCGAAATTCGTCGGCCGCCCAGCGCTCCAGCGCTTCGTATAGCGCGGCATCGATCCGGAGGGGAAACTGTTTCTTCTTCGCCATGGGAACCAACCGCTTAATAGATGGTTCCCGTATTGATCACAGGCTGCGAGGAACGTTCCGAGACAATCGCCACCATCAGGTTGTTGATCATCGTCGCTTTCCGTTCTTCATCAAGTTCGACAACACCCTCCTGCTGCAGTTTGTCGATCGCCATCTGCACCATGCCGACCGCTCCCTCCACTATTTTTCGGCGGGCGGCCAGAATGGCGGATGCCTGCTGACGCTGCAGCATTGCCCCCGCAATTTCGGTTGCGTAAGCCAGGTGGGTGAGCCGGGCTTCCATCACTTCCACCCCGGCAACAGACAGCCGATGTTGCAGATCGCTTTTCAGTTCCGCCGCAACTTCTTCTGTGTTCCCGCGAAGCGAATAACCCTCCTGTTCAAACAGATCGTACGGATATTGGCTTGCAATATGGCGCAACGCCGTTTCGCTCTGAATCTCCACAAATTGTTCATAGTTGTCGACCTGAAACAGCGCCTGCGCCGAATCCACCACTTTAAACACCACCACGGCGGCGATTTCGATCGGGTTGCCTTCCACATCGTTGACTTTCAGCTTCGCACTGTTAAAATTGCGCACTCGTAAGGACACAGTCCGGCGCCACGCGAGAGGAACCGACCACCAGAGGCCGCTTTCCCGCACATTGCCAAGGTAGCGTCCAAAGAAGGTCAGAGCGACCGCCTGATTCGGCTGCACCACAAAAATCCCGGTGGCAGCCAGCACCGCAAGAAGAATGGCGATAATGCCAACCAGTTCCCCGCCGAAGATATTGTAAACGCCCAATCCCAACAGCAGCGTTACGGCAAGGACTCCAACAAATCCGTTGATCGCCGGAGCTTTTCTTTCGTTCATAGAAAAATCACCTCTGTGGTTTGATACTAAAATGATATCATTTTGAAATGATTCTTGCAAATCTACCCCGCCCGCCGGCTTTTGTGGAGCGCGGCGACCAACAGGGTCACACCTGCCACGGCCAGAGCGCCCCAGACATATCTTCCGGCCAGTCGGGACAACCCCGCATCCTCGGCGAGAATTCGTCCCGCCGTCCAGGCGAGAATCGCCGAGCCGATCACCATCAACTGCGGGAACCGCTCCAAAACCGTACAGATTCCCGCACTTGCCAGCAACATAAACGCCATGCTGATCATCAGGCCGGTTGCAAGCAGCAGCAGATTTCCTTGCGCCATGCCGGCGATCGCCGCCACATTGTCGACGCTCATCGTCAAGTCCGCCAGCAGAATCGTACCTGCGGCCGGGAGCAGACCGCCTGCCTTGAAACCTCCTGACACAGTCGCCTGATCCTCTTCGTCCACAACCATCTTCAAGGCAATCATCCCCAACAGCAGGGCACCAAACGCACGCACATAAGGAACGGCCATGACTTCGGCAGCCAGGCCGGTTAACGCCACCCGGATGATTAAAGCGCCCAGGATGCCGAAGAGCATTGCCAGACGCCTCTGGCGACGCGGCAGTCCCGACGTCGTCATCGCAATCAGCAAGGCGTTGTCGCCAGAAAGCACAAGATTTACCAGCACAATCTCGCTTACTTGCAGCCAATCTCCCACCACCGCGATCGACTCCTCAAAATTTTATCGCCCTGTCTGAAGATATGCCATATGGCAGGACGAGTATGACCGCACCAAATTCAACCCCTTAGAAACAAAAAGCCGGTCCCGAAAAGGACGCTCGGCAAACCGTCATAAAAATTTCCAGATGGAGAAGAATAAACATCAAACTTCCAATTTTCGGACATTCCGCAAATGGGGAAAGGGGGGGGCACAGTTGATTCGAAAGTTGCTCAGGCGGCAAAGACACCCGATTAAACCGCAACCGACGGAACAACAACTGCCTGATCGACAGACGCCTCTTTCCGCGGACATCAACCGGAATATCAAAGATCTTCGCGCCGTCTACACAAACTGTTACGATGTGGTCTTCCGCCCTTTTCTGATCGGAGGGCGGACCAGGGCGTTTCTAATATATATCGACGGCCTGTCCGACATCGCGGAAATCGACAAGAACGTGCTTTCTCCTCTTATGCGGGAAGCGGCGGAATCGACCGACCCGAATCTGCTCTTTGAAAAAACGACGTCCGTTTCGAAAGTCACACCGGTACAGACGTTGGCGGATGCGGTCGACCAAATCTCCCAGGGAAACCCGGTCATCCTGATTGATGGGGAACAGCGCGGGATTTCCTTCGGACTGCCGAAGTGGAAGCAGCGGTCAATCGAGGAACCGGTTGCCGAATCGGTCGTCCGGGGTCCGCGGGAAGGATTTACCGAATCGTTGGCGGTCAACACATCCTTGCTGCGGCGGAAAATCAGGAGTCCCGGTCTGAAGATGCAATCGCTCACCGTCGGCCGGCAGACGCAAACCACAGTCGTCATCGCTTATATGGAGGAAATCGCCGACAAAACCCTGATCGAAGAAGTCACTAACCGGCTCAAGCGAATCGACATCGACGGCGTCTTGGAAAGCGGGTACATCGAAGAATTGATCGAGGACAACCCTTATTCCCCGTTCCCCCAGCTTCTGAACACAGAACGGCCCGACGTGGCCGCCGCCGGCCTGCTGGAAGGGCGGGTGGTCATTCTGGTGGACGGATCGCCTGTTTCCCTGATCGCGCCGATTACCTTTTTTTCCCTGTTGCAGGCGCCGGAGGACTATTACCAGCGGTCCCTTATCGGTTCTGCCATCCGTTTAATGCGCTATCTTTTCGTAGGTCTCTCACTTCTGCTCCCTTCGCTTTACGTCGCGATTCTTACATTCCATCAGGAGATGGTGCCCACTCCCCTGCTGGTCACCATATCCGCTTCCCGGGAAGGGGTACCGTTTCCCGCGCTCGTGGAAGCGCTGATCATGGAGGTGACATTCGAGGCGCTGCGGGAAGCGGGTGTCAGACTGCCCAAGCAGGTGGGTTCTGCCGTCAGCATTGTGGGAGCCTTGGTGATTGGTCAAGCCGCAGTGGCGGCTGGCATTGTATCGGCACCGATGGTCATGGTGGTGGCCATTACGGGCATCGCTTCTTTTATGATTCCCCGTTATACCGCCGGAATCGCGCTGAGGCTGTTGCGCTTTCCGTCCATTCTGCTGGCGGGGACGTTGGGTTTGCTCGGCATCATGCTTCTCATCATCTTGGTCGTCGTACACTTTTGCAGTTTGCGTTCCTTCGGGGTTCCATACCTGACACCGCTGGCCCCGTTAAAAATAAGCGAAATGAAAGACACGACCATTCGGGCTCCCTGGTGGTTGATGAACACTAGGCTGCACTTAACTGGGGAATCCAACAAATACAGACAATCTCCCGGTCAGAAACCGGGTCCCGCCAGAGAGGACGAACAGTAGGGGAAGAGGTGGCGACCGATGATCGAAAAAGGCAGAATCTCCGCATTTCAGATGGGAGTCATGATGTATCCGACAATCTTAGGAACCGCAATCCTGATCGTGCCGAGCATTTCGGGCAAATACGCGGGGCGCGACTTGTGGCTGTCGCCGGTTTGGGCTTCCACCGTTGGCTTTCTGGTCATGTATGTTGTACACAAACTGCACCAACGATATCCGGGACAAACGATCATTCAGTACGGCGAACAAATTCTCGGCGTGATTCCGGGAAAGGTGCTCGGATTTGTCTATTTGTTCTTTTTGCTGCACACGTCCGGCATCATCCTCAGGGAGTATGCCGACTTTGTTGCCATTGCTTTTCTCAACAAAACCCCGCCGATCGTTCTGATCGGGTCCCTTGTATCGGTCTGCGCCGTCGCGGTGCGCGGAGGGGTAGAGGTGCTGGGAAGAGCCGCCGAAGTGTTCTTTCCGCTTTTTGTCTTTCCCCTTTTGGTAATGATTCTAATGCTTACTCCCGAATTGAAGGTGAACAAAATGCTGCCCGTGCTGGAGAACGGAGTCGTGCCCTCTCTGCTGGGAGCCATCACACCGCAAGCCTGGTTCAGCGAATTTTTGCTCGCCTCGTTCCTGTTTCCCTGCTTGTCCGATCGTGAAAAAGGGCTAAAGTGGGGGATGCTGTCGGTAGCAGCCGTGCTGGTCACTTTAACAACCGTCAATCTGGTCATCCTTTTCCTGCTTGGAGAAAACTCCAAAAATTTTGTTTATCCGGTCCTGATCGCCGCTCGATACGTCAGCATCGCCGACTTTCTCGAACACCTGGAGTCGTTTGTGATGGCGATTTGGGTGACGGGCGTTTTTGTCAAAGTCACGGTCTTCTATTATGCGCTTGCGCTCGGTCTGGCGCAATGGATCAATCTGTCGGACTACCGGTCGACGGTCTTTCCGCTCGGACTGCTTTTGACGGCGTTCGCTTTCTGGTCCATTCCCAACCTGCCTGAACTGGCCCATTTTCTCGGCACGATACTGCCTTTTTACGCAACGCTGGTGTTCATGGTGATCCCCGCGCTGCTGTTGCTGCTTGCTATGATCCGAAAAGGGAAGTGCGAAAACGACAAGGGGAACATCCCATCACAACGCTAAGGCATCTTTGTGCGCCGAGAAGGGAGGAAAACGGTTGAACGGCACTTGGGCACGCAAGCTGGCAAAAGTGGTTGGCATCCTGTCCCTTTGCGCATGGACTCCGTTCCTGTCCGGCTGCTGGGACCGGATCGAACTGAATGATATGGCGTTAATTCTAGGGGCAGCCATTGATCAAGGAAAGGACCAACAGGTCAAGCTATCGGTGCAGCTCATTGTGCCGGAAACCATTTCGGGCGGACAAGCGATGGGCGGGGGAGGAGGAAGCGGCGGCAACGCCCCAAAAACCGTAACGCGATCGGCAAGCGGAATTACAATGGCAGATGCGCTGACGAACCTTCAGAAAAAGATACCCCGCCGTCTATTCTGGGGACACACAAAGATCTTTATTATTGGCGAAGAACTGGCCGAAAAAGGCATTCGCGACGAAATCGAGTTCCTGTCGCGCCATCCGCAGCCCCGTGAGCATGCGTATATGTTCGTCAGCAAAGGCAAAGCGTCGGATGTTTTGGAACTGAACCCGTTTGTCGAGCGCAGTTCGGCGGAAGCGCTCCGGGAAATGGCGAGATCCCGTCTTCTCTTGAGCGTAACGTTGAAAGAATTGCAGGAAATGCTAAAGAGCGAGACGGAAGCGGCAGCCATTCCCCGGATCGAAATACTGCCGCAGCGACCGGGCGAAGATCCCAAACGAACCCTTGCCTACATTAACGGAACCGCCGTCCTGAAGAAAGGGAAACTGGTCGGCCAGGTTGACGACAGTACGACACGGGGAATCCAATGGCTGCGAAACGAGATCAAAACGGCCACCATTACAATCTCTCCCGGGCAGGCGAAAGGTTTTGTGTCAGCGAATATGCTTCGGGCCAATACGCAACTGATTCCGCAAATTGAAAACGGAAAATGGAAAATGAAGGTAAAAGTGGTAACGGAGGACGATGTGGTGCAAAACGCGACCAATCTGAAATTGGCCGATCCGGAAGTGGTGAAAGGATTGGAAAAACAACTGGCACAACGGGTTCAGGACTATGTAAACTTGGCGCTGGACCGGGTGCAAAAAGAGATGGGGGCCGATGTCTTCAACTTCTCGGATGCCTTTCACCGCAAATATCCGGAACAGTGGAAAAGCGCGAAAGACCGCTGGGATGAAATCTTTCCCCGGATCGAAGTGTCGGTCGATGTCAGAACTTACATACGCAGGCCCGGTTTGACCACTTAACCGCCAACCCTGCCGGAAAAAGAGGTGAAGAAAAAGTGAAATGGGGAGCCGTACTGGGCATCACCTTACTCGTAGCTCTGATCATCTTCTACGAATGGCCGAAAATCAACCCGAACCAGCGAAGAGAGAAAGTCGCTTTTGCCGCATTGACCGCAATCGCGTGGGTGCTCGCCGTTTTGCTCGTCTTTTTTCCGGATATGCCGGGGCCGAGTCAGGCGGTGGAAATCCTGTTCAAGCCTTTCGGCAAGCTGCTGGAAAAATAACTGCAAGGGGATTTGTCGTTAATCCCCTCAGTTATGCACCAAAACGGGCAATCTGTTCGAACCACGCCAATTTTTCACGCAAACGCACCACTTCGCCGATGACAATGACGGCGGGATTTTGAAACCCGGCCGCTGCCGCCTTCCCGGAAATATCTGTCAACGTGCCTGTCAATGTCTCCTGCTTGTCGCTGTAGGTTCCCCAGCGGATGAGAGCGACGGGGGTGGCGGCCGGTTTGCCGTGCCGCAGCAAGTTCTCCGCAATCATCGCCAAATTGCCGATTCCCATCAGGACGACCAGTGTCTCGTCGCTCGCCGCATACCGCTTCCAGTCGATGGAGGAAACGTTTTTTTCCGGATTCTCGCAGCCGGTGATAACGGCAAAAGACGATGCAATCCCCCTGCAGGTTACCGGAATTCCCGCATAAGCGGGAACGGCGACCGCGGAAGTGACGCCCGGTATGATCTCGTATTCGATTCCGTGTTCCGCGAGAACCGCCGCTTCTTCACCGCCGCGGCCGAACACGAAGGGGTCGCCGCCTTTCAGGCGGGTCACAATTTTCCCCTGTAACGCCTTGCCGACAAGCAGCTTGTTGATCTCTTCCTGGCGAAGGGTATGCTTGTCCGGAAACTTTCCCGCGAAGATCCGTTCCGCCTTTGCGGGAGCATACTCCAGCAACGCCGGCGACACAAGCCGGTCGTAGACGATGACGTCGGCCCGTTGAATGCTTTCAAGACCTTTGACCGTAATCAACTTGGGATCGCCGGGACCCGCCCCCGTCAAATACACTTTTCCTTTTGCCATTTCTCTCCCTCCTCCCGCTTCCCGAGCATCCCCCCGTCAGTCCCCGCAGACAGGTTCCACACTCTTGCCGGAAACCGTATCGTCCCAGCGGAAGCCCGCGACCTCACCCTGCCGTTTCAAAAACCGGTGGAATCGTTCCTTCGGATGGGCGCTGGCCCGATACTCGTCGACGATCCGCTGCACATTTGCCGCCAGTTCTTCCGGCGGAATCCCTTCCGCCGCTTTTTGGCCCGCGTGCGGTGCGCAGCCGCCGCGTTTGCCGCCCAGATACAGCTCAAAAAAACCCCTGCGGTAGACGACGCCGATATCCTCCATCACCGCTCCATAGCAGGCCATCGCGCATCCGTTAAAGCCGATTTTCAACTCATGCGGCGTCTCGACGCCGTGCAGAAGCTGGTGCAGTTCTTCCGCGTACGGAATCGCCTCCGTTTTTTCGCCGTCGCAAAAATCGCAAGCCACGATCTGCGCTCGCAAGCCGACCGGGGAAATCAGAAGACCCATCTCGCGCAAACGCCGGCTGACCGTTTCCGGATCGCCGCCCGGAATCTTCAACACCATCTCGTGACTCGGCGTGTAAGCGAGACTCCCGTCCTCCCCCACCAGTTCAGCCATGCCGGCGAGTTGGGCGGGAGTGAAGTCTTTGTTGGCCACGCCGGGCGAAACTGCAACCTCCAGGACGGGAACGGTATCCGGGTATGCAGGAACCGCCGGATTGCTCCGAAACGATTCGTTTTTCACCCCGCTGCCAACCGGAACGGCGGCGTCCAGCGACCAGGGGCTCGGCAGCAAGCTCCGCGGCTGCTCCTCCGTCCTGCCGCCTTCTCGCGAAAGCGTGTATTTCCGCTGGTAGCCCCGGGGGGTCACGATCAAATCGTGATGGGTAAACGTTGAGGAATTTCCAATGATCACCGTCGTCAACATGCCGATTTCATGATTCAGCATGTCTTTAAGCGTTGTGACCGTCACCTGTTGCGCTTCCCGGTACGCGCTCTTGACCAATCCGACCGGCGTTTCCGGCGAACGGTACTTGAGCAGAATCTTTTGCGTCTCCACGATCTGGCGGGTGCGTCTGCCGCTTTTCGGATTGTACAGCACCACGACGAAATCGCCCATGCCGGCCGCTTCCACCCGTTTGGCAATCATCTCCCACGGGGTTAAATGGTCGGACAGCGAAATCGCCACAAAATCATGCATCAAAGGAGCCCCCAGCAAAGAGGCGCAGGAGGCAAGCGCCGGAACCCCGGGCACCACCTCGACCTCCGGATCGTCGCCCGGCTTCCACCCCTGTTCGATCAAAACTTCGTACACGAGTCCGGCCATCCCGTAAATTCCCGATTCGCCGGACGAAATCACCGCGACCGTGCGGCCCGACTTCGCTTGCTTGACCGCTTCCTGTGCCCGGGAGACTTCTTCCGTCATGCCCGTCCGCACAATCTGCTTGTCGGTAAGCAACCCGCTCACAATGTCGACATAGGTCTTGTATCCGATTACGATCTCGCTGTGCCCGATCGCGTATCTGGCCCGCTCCGTCATCTGCTCGTAGGCGCCGGGTCCAAAGCCGACCACAAAAATTTTTCCCATCCGGTTTCTCTCCTCCCTGTGCTATCGGTTCTTTGGCCTGACGACCGCATCGCTTCCATCCTCGTTACGGTTCTGCGAATCACCGTGAACGCCATGGCTGTGACCGTGATGTTGATGATAAGGGCCATGGTCATGCTGGTGATCATGGCGGTGATGATCATGGTGATGGTGAACCGCTTGCAGTCTGTATTTGCACAGATCGCAGTTCATCGTCGCCCCGCCGGCCGCGACTTCGTCAATCCGGTCCGCCACAATGCCGACCAGCTTGACATGGTATCCGAAATAATCGGCCATAACGAAGGAAACGGCCGGAAATTCCCGCGCGAGTTCCCTGAGCATCGATTCCATCCGTTTGATGAGAACGCCGGTGAACAGAAAATACGGCAGCACGACCACCCGCGACATCCCCATTTTGGCCGCCCGCCGGACGCCTGTTGGAAAATCGGGAAACGTCACCCCGATAAAGCAGGTTTCGATGCCCGCCACTCCGGTTCGCTCCCACAAGATCCGCGCCAATTTGTACAAGTCTCCGTTGGCGTCGGGGTCGCTTGAGCCGCGACCGACCAGAAGGATGGCCGTATCCTGGCGGTCCGCGGTTTTCCCTTCCGCCTGTTTCAGCCGTTCCTCCAGAATCCGCATGATCTCCTCATGCAACCCCAGATGTCTGCCGTACCGAATCCGCAATTGCGGATGCCGCTCGCGGGCCTCGTCCAGGATATGGGGAATCTCCACTTTCACATGCCCGGCAGCCAGCAAAATAACGGGGACAGCCGTGATGCGCGTCGCTCCTTCCGCCGCCAGCCGGTCAATCGTCTCGTCAATGGTCGGACGGGCCAACTCCAAATAGGCGAATTCAATGCGGGTGTCCGGTTTTTGACCGCGCACCCGTTCCACAAACGCTTCGAACTGCCGGTTTCCTTCCTCGTCGCGACTGCCGTGCCCGATCAGCAACACCGCTTCACTCACTTGCATCCCCTCCCTTGTTCTCTCAATTTTTGTGCCTGGATTCTTTGTATCTTTCGCACCGCTTAATCAGAGAGCGCACCATATCCGGATTGGACCCGAAATGCAGATGGGTGTAGCTGGCCAAAAGGTTCCCGTTGGCATACCCTTCCGGGGTCTCTCCTTTACGCCCGGACAATCGCCATGCCCACGGATAATCGTCTTCGTCAGGTGTCAACACGGAGTAATGGAACTCGTGGCCCCTTGCGCTTTCCCCTCTTGCCAGCAAGAGGTGATCGGTCGCGGCCGTCGCCTCCCGGTACCCCAAAGCCGCCAACCGGCGTTGCATCCGGACTCCGGCAGGAACCAAACCCGCCATCGGGAATTCAAATCCCTGCCGGTCCGTTAAACTGCGGCACAGAAACATCAGCCCGCCGCACTCGGCATAGATCGGCATTCCCGCCTGATGTGCGCGACGAATCTCATCGAACAGCGCCTTCTTGGCGGATAACTCCGCCGCAAACTCTTCCGGAAATCCCCCGCCGAGATAGAGGCCGTCAACGCCGGACGGGAGCCGATCGTCGTGCAGGGGAGAAAAAAACACCAACTCCGCCCCATAAGCCTCCAGCAGTTCCAAGTTTTCCGGATAGTAAAAGTTGAAAGCGGAGTCCCGCGCCACTCCAATCCGCACGCGCAAATCGGCTTTCTTTGCGGGAAAAACGGAGGTTTCCGGCGGGAGCACGTCGGGAGCCGCCTCCGCGATCTGCAGCAGCCGGTCGAGATCGATTGCGGAACTCACTTTGTCCGCCAAAAGCTCAAACAGGCCTTTTAACTCCCCGCGCTCCACAGCCGGGACCAAGCCGAGATGGCGCTCCGGCATCGTCAATGCCTCGTCCCGTTCGAGATATCCGAGGCAGGGGACGCCGCATTCCTGCTCAATGGCCGCTTTCACGATCGCAAAATGCCCTTTCGAACCGACTTTGTTCGCGATCACGCCGGAGATCCGCACGGCAGGGTCCAATTTTTGAAATCCAAGAACGACAGCCGCCGCTGAACGGGCCATGGAATGCGCATTGATGACAAGCACGACGGGGGATTCGAGCAGTTTCGCGATTTCCGCGGTACTGCCCTGATCGCCAAGCGGGTTTTTCCCGTCGTAAAGCCCCATAACCCCCTCGACAATCGCCAGATCCGCGCCGGCGGCTCCCCGCAGGAAGCATTCGCGCATCGCGTCGCGGGTTAACATCCATGTATCCAGGTTGCGGGATTGTCTCCCGGTCACGGCGGTATGGTAGGAAGGGTCGATGTAATCGGGGCCTGCCTTGTAGCCTTGAACCGTATACCCTTTGCGTTGAAAAGCGGCCATCAGCCCGACGCTTACCGTGGTTTTCCCCGTGCCCGAACCTGTGCCGGCGATGACCAGCCGCGGAATCCGGCTCATGCGGTCACCCCCTCGGTTCCGGCGGATACTTCCTTACCCGACGGCGATTTACCGCTCGCCGGGGACGCTTCCGCCGCCGGCAGGTCCGCACCCGTTTTTTTCCGGAAATCGATCCGCGCCAAGGCGATTGTCACATTGCCGCTCGCAGTCTTCTCCAGCAGAAGGCGGTCGGTGCAGGCCGCCAACAGGGCTGCCGGTTCGCTGACACCGTATGCGCCGGTGAACTTGAACACCGTTTCCGAAGGATTGGGGATCGCCACGCTGTTCAATTGCCCGGGTTCATAAGCCAGCAGCGGCCAGCCGTATTTTTCGGAGAGGGCGAGCAGTCCCGGTTCGTCTTGTTTCAGCGTGATCGTCGCGATAGAAGCTACGCTTTTCCACGACAATCCCTGCCGTTCCAAAACGGTGAATACCACGTTCTCGATCTCTTCCATCGAAGTGCCGCGATTGCAGCCAAGCCCCAGCACGATCGATTTCGGACGGTAGATCACCCGGTAAGGGGCGATCGCAAGTTCGTGTTCCGCCAACAACCGGTCCGTCACCCAGAGCACCGCATGGAAGCCCTGCGGCCGGATCGCGCGGGCTTCCTCCAAACTCCCGCAGACTTGAATCTGCTTCGGAACCGGCGTTTGCCGCTTCCACCAACCGGTCTCACCCGTTTCCTGAATCACGGCGACCGGTTCTTCGTTCACCACCGCCGCCGACGCGGGGGTTACCTGCCGATCGTCGTCAATCTCCCAGCCGAATTCCCGTCCCAGCAGGTCTACCGCAATCGTGCCCGACACATCCGAAGCGGTCGTTACCACCGGAGTCGCTTTGAGAATCCCGGCAACCCGCTCCGTCAACGCGTTTGCGCCGCCAAGATGGCCCGACAGCACGGAAATGGCGAATTGCGCCCTGTCGTCGACAACAACAACCGCCGGATCGACTTTTTTGTCTTTCAGGAGCGGGGCGATCATGCGGACAACCGCCCCGAGCGACACCAGAAGAATCCAGCCGTCATATTTGTGAAAAGCCTCTTCCAGCACCAACTTGACATTGGCCGGGAAAGCGCGTACCGCGTCCCCGTCTTCCTCCCGCACAAACTTCTCGGACAAATAGACATCCGCGTCGGGCATTGCCGCCGCCAGCCGGCGGGCGTGCTCCGCTCCGTGCTTGGTTATGCCGACGATCGCATACGGTTTCGGATTGTCTGCGATTCCCATTACACCCCACCTCCGGTTGCCGGTTTCGCTGCGTCAACATCGGCCGGCGTTTCGTCCGCATCCGCGCTCTTCCCGGAAGTCTGCCGCCCGGGCCCGGTGGCATTCTCTTCTTTTGCGGCGCGTCGATACCGATGGGCAAACGTCTTGTCGTACAGTTTCGATTTGTGCCCGTGGGAGTACTGCAGCTTCGGATCGAGCGCCCAGCCGGCCAAAACCATCGCGTGGGACCGGATGCCGAGGCGCTTCATTTCGCCCGCGACCTCCCCCAAAGTAGAGCGCAGCACGAGCTGGTCCGGCCAGGTCGCTCTCTGCACCACCGCCACCGGGGTGTCGTCGCTCCATCCCGCCTCCCGCAGTTCCGACACCACTTTCTCCATCAGCGCGGCCGACAGGAAAAGCGCGATCGTCGCCCCGTGCTTCGCCAGATCCTGCAATTTCTCCCCTGCAGGCACCGGCGTCCGCCCTTCGGCCCGGGTCAAAATCAATGTTTGCGTCAATTCCGGTATCGTCAGTTCCGCGCCCAGCACCGCCGCCGCCGCAAACACGGAAGACACGCCGGGCACGATCTCCCATTCGATTCCCGCTTCGTTCAGGTGTACAATTTGCTCCATGATGGCCCCATACACCGCCGGGTCGCCGGTATGCACCCGTGCCACCGTTCCTCCCGCCCCGGCTGTTTGCACCATGCGGGCCACGATTTCTTCCAGGGTGAGGCCGGCGCTTTTTTCGACGACGGCGCCCGGCTTCGGGTTCGCAACCAATTCTTCGTTCACCAGCGAATCGGTGTACAAAATCAGATCCGCCTCTTCCATCAGCCGTTTGCCTTTCACCGTGATCAGTTCGGGATCGCCGGGTCCGGCGCCGATGAAATACACCTTGCCTGCCACCTCGTCACGCCCCTTTTTTCACGATCATCAACGTGAGGTATTCAAGCTCCTGCCCTTCCAGCGCGGCAACGTCGGGATAGACGACCTCCTCCGGCGAACCGGCTTTGGTGACGACCGTCGCCTTGTCGGCAAGGTTCATTTCTTTCAGCAAGCCAATCATCTCGCTCAGCACCTTTGCCACTTTCAAAAACACGACCGTATCGTGCTCTTCCAGCGCTTTCCGCATCGCATCCAGATCCTGGGTGGCCGGAATGATGCCCAGCTTCTGGTCTCCATCCGCCAGTGGGACATCCACCCTCGCCGCGGCGCCGTTGATCGAAGAGATGCCGGGTACGATTTCGATCTCGACTTCCGGATGACGCTCTTTCATCAATCGGGTGAGGTGGATCGCCGTGCTGTAGAGATACGGGTCGCCTTCCGTCACAAACGCCACGTCTTTGCCGTTTGCAAGCTTTTCCCACACTTCCTGCACGATCGCTTCCCACTTCGCTTTCAACAATTCCTGATCGCGCGTCATCGGGAAGTGCAGGCCCAGCCGCTCCACCCCTTCCGGCAGATACTCTTCCACGATCGCCAGCGCGTAACTGTCCCCGTTCAATTTTCGCGGGTACGCGATCACATCCGTGGTTGACAGGATACGGAAGGCCTTCAACGTGACCAATTCCTTATCTCCGGGGCCGACGCCCATCGCATGCAATTTGCCGATCTTCATTCTTCTTCCGTCTCCTCTCGGTCTTCCATTCGCACCGCTTTTACGATGTAAACAGGATCAAACGATTCAAACCTCGTCAAGTTCAAAATCGGCTTGCTCCTCGCCACTTGCAGCAGGGTGATCTCCACATGCATGCCAAGCCGCTTGAACCCTTCCAGCGCTCCGTTCAAATTCTCGATCGTCGCGGCATTCAACACGATCCGCCCGCCGGGTTTCAATTTGCGCGCGCACAACTCAAGCAGCGGCTGCATCTGTCCGGAGGTGCCGCCGATAAAAATCGCGTCCGCGTCCGGCCACTCTTCCAGCCCTTCCGGCGCCTTGCCGCAGCGGATGGTCACGTTCGTCCGGCCGAACTTCTCCACGTTGGCGCGAAGGATTTCCATATCCTCCTCGTTTTTCTCGATCAAATAAGCGTGCCCGTAAGGAGCCAGCATCGAAGCTTCGATTCCGACCGACCCCGTCGCCGCCCCGATATCCCAGATGATGTCGGCGGGCCGGATCTGCAGCTTGGCGAGGCTCACCGCCCGCACTTCCGATTTTGTAATCAAGCCGCGTTTCGGCTTTCGCTGGTGAAACTGGTGATCGGGAATCCCCATCGGAAAAAAACGGTCCCTACCCGTCTGCCCGCGAGTTCCAATCACAGTGCCTCCGTCCCCGGGAGACGCCGGCCGCGCGGTCGCCGCAACCTCCGTTTCCGCCGGAACGACAGCTTCGTCACGCAGCAGCACCACCACATTCAGCGGCGAAAATGCCGTCTCCGCCATCTCTTCCAGGGTATAAAATCCGGTCCGCTCGTCTTCCCCGCCGAGGTTCTCCCCGACGAACGCCTTGACGCCGCAGATTCCGGCGGCGATCAAATCGTTCGCGATGGTGGAAGGAGAATTTTCCGGATCGGTCAACAGGGCCACTTTCGCATGCTGTCTGACCCAGTCCGCCACGCGATCCCGCGTCTTCCCGTGAACCGAGCCCAAAAACGCGTCATGCCAGCTCTCTTTCAACCGGGCAAACGCCAGTTGAATCGACGACAGACCGGGATGAATCTCGATCCGCTCCTTGCCGAGCTTCTTGCCGATATATCCCGCGATGCCGTAGAAATTCGGATCTCCCGACGCCAGGACGACAACCTTTTTCCCTTCCGCTTGCGCGGCGTCGATGATCTGCACCGCTTTTGCCAGCCCTTCCTGGACGGCCAGCTTGTCGGCCCCCACTTCCGGAAAAAAGCCGAGATGCCTTTCGCCTCCGACCAGCAGATCCGCTTCCTCCACCCGTCTTAACAGCGTCTGCGGCAAACCCGCCGCCCCGTCATCGCCAATCCCAATAATTCGGACTGGATTCATCCGTTGCCCCCCTTCCGAGAATGCGCCCGTCAAACTCCGCCAAAATCGTGTCGACTTCGAATACGCCGCCGCCGTGTTTCTTGCATTCCTCGCTGATCAATCTCGACAATAGCGCAAAAAACTTTTGATATCCCGCCGCCTCCAACAGGTCCCCCACCTGTTTTGCCGTGTTGGCCCGGCGAATTTCGGCCAGCAGCTCTGCGGGAACCCCCGCTTGGCTTGCCACCCCGGCGAGGAATTCAAAGTCGACCTGCGAACCCCTGGCGTGCAGGTTCATGTGACCGGCCGCCAATTTTGAGAATTTGCCGATCATCCCGGACATCGTAACCTTCCTGACGCCCTTCTTGGCACAGTGTTTGAGGGCGATTCCGGCAAAATCGCCCATCTGGACAAAAGCTTCCTCCGGCAGTTCCGGCAGGTCCTCCTGCGCAACCCGTTCGCTCCGCCCGCCGGTCGTAAGCACCACATGGTCGCACCCGTTGGCCACCGCCACATCGATCGCCTGGATCACGCTGGCGATATAGGCCGCCGAGGAAAAGGGCTTGACGATCCCGGTCGTCCCGAGAATCGAGATGCCGCCGAGAATGCCGAGCCGGGCATTCAGCGTTTTTTTTGCGATCTCTTCCCCAGCGGGGACGGAGATCACCACTTTGAGCCCCCGGTCCGTCAACAATCCGCCTGCCTCCTGCGCGACCGCTTCGCGGATCATCTGCCGCGGCACCGGGTTGATCGCCGCCGCTCCGATCGGCAATGCGAGCCCGGGCTTGGTGACGCGGCCCACTCCGGTGCCGCCGTCCAATTCGATACCCGGCTGTTCACTGTAAGTAACGGTGGCGAAGATATGAGCGCCGTGCGTCGCGTCCGGGTCGTCGCCCCCGTCTTTGATCACCGAACAGGCGGCCCTATCCCGCGAAAATTCCAGATTGTGCACTTCGAATGTGACATCCTGCCCCGCCGGAATACGAATTGTCACATATTTCCATGCTTCTCCCGTCAACAACGCATGGGTCGCGGCTTTGGCGGCGGCCGTCGCACACGCTCCCGTCGTATACCCGTGCCGCAGCGGTTTGCCCTTCTCTGCCTCTTTTGCCATACGGCTCTACTCCCGAACCGCCAACAAAGAAATCGCGTTGACAATCGACACCGCCACCGGCGACCCGCCCTTGCGGCCGATGTTCGTAATAAACGGAACCCCTTTCAGTTTGCTGAGCAATTCCTTCGATTCCGCTGCGGAAACGAATCCGACCGGCACGCCGACGATCAGGCCGGGCTTCGCTTCTCCCGCTTCCACCAACCGAATCAGTTCGAGCAGCGCGGTCGGCGCGTTGCCGATGGCAAAGATCGCGCCTTCATAAAGTTTCGCCGCCTTGCGGGTTGCGACAATCGCCCGGGTCGTGTTCAGTCTCTTCGCTTCCTCGATCACGTCGGGGTCTGAGATAAAGCAATGCACCGCACCTCCAAATTTCTCCAGACGCGGTTTGGAAATCCCGGATTCCACCATCTGCACGTCCGCCACAATGGGCCGGCCGGATCGGATCGCGCGAATCCCCGCCTGCACGGCATCGGGTGAAAACACAAGCGACCGCCCCAGCTCAAAATCGGCAGAAGCGTGGATCACCCGCTGCACAATCGGAAACTGTTCCTCGGTAAACGGATGCTCTCCCAGTTCCTCCGCGATAATCCGAAAACTCAACGCTTCAATCTCTTGCGGCTGGGTTGTGGACGGTACAAATGACATTCGGTTCACTCCTCCTGTTTGATCTTTTGTTCTTGTTTGATCTCTTTACGTCAACACGGCTTTCCGCCGCCTGGCGGCCGCCACTCCGATTGCAAAACCCCCGATCACCGCCGCCAGCATCAGAATCCCGGCCCGGATCTGGGCGCCAAGGTTCGGATGGACAGGCGGCACTTCAAACGAAAACTTGCTGTCAAACGGCGCCGAAAGCGTCGATTGCGGCGAATTCGGCGCCGCATGCACGACGATTTCGAACTCCGCCGTATCGGGGAACGCATAGTCGAATTCCAGTTGGCCGTTTTGAATCTGGGTGCGGGTGGCAAACATCGTCAGATTGTCGTCCACATGGTTCAACTCTACGGCCGCATCCATCCCCCGTATCGGTTGCCCCGTTTTCGCGTCTTGAAAGGTCAGCGTAAAATGCGCGGGTTCCCCTTTTTGCACGGGTTTTGCCGGATTGATTTTCAATTCGGCGCGAACGCCTGCGCTTTCCTGTTGAACCGTTTCAGCGGGACCGGCCGGGGTGCCGCCGCCATGCGCCAAAGCAAACGGCACGCTGCCAAACAATGCGATTCCCGCCGCCAGCAGGAACACGGCTGTCGCCGACGATTTACGCAGACCGGAACCGCTCGTTTCCGATCCGTTCTTTCGGAACGGATTATCCAGCGAACCGGCGACATACCCGCTAATCGCGGCGGCAAGCAAAATCAGGACAAACAGAAGGACCGTCCGGACCAGTTGCCCAAACGGAACTTTCACCTCAACCGGGATTTTCACGTCAATCGGCGCTTGCAATCCGGGTGCGTCGGCGCGAATCGACACCCTATACTTGCCCGCATCCCAAAAATTCGATTTCAGTTCGACCTTTCCGTCATAAAGCATGGAGTCCATTTCGTAGACAAGCCCCGTCCCCTGGTTGTCCTCCCGCAAATATCCGGCATACAGCCAGGGATTGAGCGCCTCCGTTTTCTCGACCGCCAGACGGACGGAAGCGTTTCGCAGCGGCTCTTTGCTGACCGGATCGGTCAGTTGGTAGGAAAAATGGGCCGGTTCATGGGCAACCGGATGTTGCGGGACCAGGAATTCCCCTTTTTCCCCGTAACTTTCCAAAACGGCCGTCCCAAAAACGACCGCCGCGACAATCGCGACCGGCAAGGTTAAGAAGACCAAAAACCGGAACAAATTGAATCTCATGTTTGCCAGCTCCTTTTTCGAGTCCAAGTCCAATTTCTCGCACAATCTGCCGCTGAAATATTCAGGCATGCGGGGGCATGCGGAAAAAACGATACCTCGTTTAGTGGCAGGGAACCATCGTCACGCCGTGGCGCGCGGGATGAACCGCGTCATGCAGCGGCGCGATGGGAGAAAAAAACAAGCCGTACAGTGTAAACGGAATCCACCCGATTAAAAGAATCCACTGCAGAATATACAAAACCTTCGCTGCCGCCGGACTGACCCGCAGCGCGACAAGCTTGTGAACTACCGCACTCATCGATCGCACCTCCTTCCCAGCCGGAATCCATTCGCCCGCTCCCCCGCACGCCTGAATATTCAGCAAACCCCCCCGGCCGAAAAGGCCGGGACGGGAACAAGCATACAGCCTGCTTCCTGATCATCGCGCCCGGTCGCCTTCCCCGCGTGTTTGCAATTTTTCGGAGATTTCCCGCAATCTTTCCTTCAATTCGGCAATCGTGCGGGGTCTGGCGGGGAAAGGGAACCCCTGTTGTTGCGTTTGTCGCAACAGTGTCTCCCACATGTCAAACAGCAGAGGAACCCCCAGCTGCAGTTCCGTCATGAACCCGCGCCGCGAAAACACCTCGTCGGGCGTCCCTTCAAGCGCAATTCGCCCGCGGTGCATGACAAAAATCCGGTCTGCCCATGCATACGCAACCTCAAGATCGTGGGTCGCCATCACGACGGTTGTTCCCTCGCCGGCGATCCTTGCCAGTTCCTGCATCAGATTGCCCAACTGCCGCCTGTCCAAAAATGCGGTCGGTTCGTCAAGCAACAGAAGTTCCGGCCGCAACACCATGACTCCCGCCAGAGCCACTCGTTTTTTCTGTCCCAAACTGAGATGATGGACGGGCGTATCCGCCAGATCGGCAAGATCAAAACGGTCCAAAGCCTGCCGAACACGGTGAGCGATTTCTGCCGGCGGCAGTTTCCGGTTGCAAAGTCCGTACGAAAGATCCTCCGCCACCGTGTTTGCCACCAATTGTTGTTCGGGATCCTGAAACACCAGCCCGATCTTCTGCCTGAGATCCGCCAGGAAACGGCGCTCGTAGCGAATCGGTTGCCCCTGCCAGCGAACCGCGCCGCGCTGCGGCCGGTAAATCCCGTTGGCATGCAGGAACAGAGTCGATTTTCCGCAGCCGTTATGCCCGAGAATGACGCTTTTCTGTCCGGCCGGAATCCGCAGCGTCAACCCGGCAAGTGCCTGTCGCTCGGACCCCGGATATGTATAATGCACATCTTCAAACTCCAACAGCCATTCCGTTTGCTTATTCATCTCCTTAACCACCATTCGAACGCCAGCAGGAAGCAGCAGCCAACGATTGCTTCCCATACGTGCCGCATGGATCTCGTGTGCACAGACGTTGACAGAACATGCAGGTCACCGGTAAATCCCCTTGCGGCCAACCCGATGGACAATTGCCTGTACCGGTGCAGCATCCGCCTGAAGAGCTGGGCGACAAGGAGACTCGCGTCTTGCATCCGGTTGCGGAATCCCCTGTGTCCCCCGCGCGCCTTTTGCGCAATCCACAACCGCTCCGCCGATTCAAGCAGGACAAACAGAAAACGGTACATCACCAAAGCGATTTCAAGCAAAACAGCCGGCATTCGCACGCGGCGCATCGTTTGCAGCACTTCCGCAAAGGGCACGGTCAGCAGAATAAAATACAAGCAGGACAAACAAGCGAGGGAACGGCATACAACCAGCCCAGCCTGGGCCACCCCCCGGGCGCTGGCGTACACCTGAAAAGAAGCCAGGGAAACCGACGCCACCGCGTCTTCCGGCAAAGCGGACAGGCTCCCACCGGCCGCAATCCCAATCATGAGCGGCGGCAAGCCGAACAGCAGAAACGCCAGCGCCAGGCCGACCAAACGCAGATAGACGGCAAAGGGAATTTTGGCATAAACGACAATCCAAATGCCCATCCACAAAAATATGACAACAAGGACAGGGATATGCGAGACAAAAGCGAGCGCCATCACACCCGCCGCAAACGTCACTTTCATCCCGGGCGGCAACCGGCGCAGCCGGTTGCCGTAAGCGAGCGCGTCAAGCCTCATCTTTCCGGATGCTCCCTTTGCAGAGCACGACCGCGATAAAAGCCGATACCATACCCGATCACGCCCGCACCGGCGGCCGCTTGCAGAGCAAACAACAGGCTTTCCGTTTCCGGCCCTGGCAGCTCCAGCAGCGACTGAAACCACGGTTTGTAATCCGGCGACACTTCGGCGATGGCAGCCTCCGCCAAACCGTCAGCCCCCGCAAATTCCGCATCTTTTACAAAAATCAGGGGAGCCGCAATGAGCGCCGCAACCGCCAAGAGGATCCACCCGTTCATCCATTTGTCCAGCCTTTTCACAGTCCTACGCCCCTTTCATTTCCTGCAGTTGTTGTAATTCCTCGCGATTGTATGTTTGCAGCCAGTTCCATACGAGAACCGTCAACAACCCTTCGCTGATCGCAAGCGGAATCTGCGTAACCGCGAAGATGCCGGCAAATTTGACAAACGATGCCGGAATGCCGCCCGTTGCCGCCGGGAACGCAAGGGCCAGTTGGAAGGAAGTCACAACATAGGTCGTCAAATCGGCAATCGCCGCCGCCAGAAAAACGGCCAGCTTCCGCTTGCCTCCCCATCGTGCGGCGATCCGGTAAACCCCATATCCGGCGAAAGGACCCGCCACTGCCATCGAAAAAGCATTGGCCCCCAATGTCGTCAATCCGCCGTGCGCCAGAAAGAGAGCCTGAAACAGCAGGACCATGCTGCCCAGCACACTCATCGCCAAGGGGCCGAACAGGATGGCGCCCAATCCCGTCCCCGTGGGATGCGAACTGCTTCCCGTCACGGAAGGGATTTTCAGGGCGGATAGGACAAAACTGAACGCTCCCGCCAGTCCCAGCATTAACTTTGCCTCGGGACACCGTTTGACCGTGCGTTGAATGGAACGAAGCCCAAGGAGAAAAAAGGGCAGAAACGCCAGCCACCAGAAACCGGCCCACCAAACGGGCAAAAATCCTTCCATGATATGCATCCCGTAGGCGGCTTGCGGCGCGGCAACAAGAAAATACAAAACAAACCCGGAAATTAAGACAAAACTAGACACAAAACGTCGTTTTCGCATTCCAGCAGCCCGGCAACCTTTCCCCATTGCATTAAAAAATGCACAAAAAAATGCAATGGAAGAAGCTGCGGTATCCTCCCTTCGTGTAAAAAATTTCATGCCCCCGCAAAAAACCCCGGCCGAAAAGGCCGGGGTCGCGAAAACGACGGAAATTTGCAGCAAGGGGAACATCCGCCACATCCGCAAGGTTTTTATCCAACACCGAACCTTTTCCTCGAAGGCTGAGCAGGTGTACTCGTTTAGGTAGGTCTCCTGGCTTCCGGTTCATCGCGCTCTTTCGCCTTCCCTGATGACTCAAGTGGCATTTCCGAAAGAAAGCTCGCCGGTTACAGTGGCGGGACCGCTCGGGATTTGCACCCGATTCCCTGTTACCCCTTGTTCCCACAAGGGCACCTAGACGAGAACAATATGCCGTTTTTATGACAAACAGGATTGCAATATTTAAAATTAGGATACACGTACCCAAGACGGTTTGTCTATATCAATTTTTGCAAAAGAAACTGGCAGGATTTTCGCAAGGATGTTAGAATACATCAAGCAACACAAATTTTTGCCGATTTTGCCGAAAACAAATTTTTGCTTTGGGAACAGGTCCCCGTAAATCACCTGTCCGGGGACAAGAGGGAAGTCCGGTGCAAAGCCGGCGCGGTCCCGCCACTGTGACGAGGAGTCCTGTACGGAAAACCACTAGGCATAGCCCCGGGAAGGGAAGTGCAGGGCGATGAATCGAAGCCAGGAGACCTGCCTGTTCCAACGGCACCGCCGGGTATGCGGTCATGCCCGATCACCTACGGGAGATAGGGAGGTGCCACGCAAGGCTTTTCGCTCGCGGTTTGCGGCCTTGGCGTGTCCTCCCCTCCCTCGCGAGGGGATTTTTTATTGGGAGGGGCGACGAATGATCTTTTTTTTGGCGGGCACCAGCGATGCCCGTGAATTGGCGCTGGAACTCAAGGCCCAAGGCTACCCGTTGCTGGCGTCGGTGGTCACGGATTCGGCGGCCGGTTCCCTGCGGGAGGCGGGGATTGACGTATCAGTCGGGAGAAAAACGGCCGGGGAGATGTACGACCTCCTCCGGCAAAAAAAAGCCGCCGCCGTCGTCGACGCCAGCCACCCGTTTGCCGAAATCGCGTCGCAAAACGCGATGCAGGCGGCCCATCTGGCCGGGATTCCCTATTTTCGCTATGAACGCCCCGGCACCCTCCTCTCCGATCATCCGCTGATCACATATGTACGGGACTACCGGGAGGCGGCCGAGGTCGCGTTGGAGCAAAAAGGAACGGTTTTTCTCACAACAGGTTCCAAAACGCTGCACATTTTCGCAAAACTTCTGAACGGTGTCGAAGGGGTTCGCATGATCGCCCGCATGCTGCCGACAGAAGAGAACATGCGAAAGTGCTCGGAACTCGGAATTCCGCAAAAAAACATTGTGGCGATGCAGGGCCCCTTCAGCGAAGAACTGAATCTGGCTTTCTACCGCCATTACGGAGTCACCGCCGTCATCACCAAAGAATCCGGAGCGGAAGGCTCCGTTCGGGAGAAGGTCAAGGCGGCGTTGGACAACGGGATCCGGGTGATCGTCATCTGCCGGCCCGGAATCGATTACGGGCGGGTGTACGAAACGGCAAGCGATGTAATCCTGGCGTTAAAGGAGGCGGTTTCCCATGAGCATCTACACGCGCAGCGGTGACCGGGGCAGGACAGCCCTTGTCGGAGACCGCCGGGACAAAGATGACTTGCGGGTGGACGCCTACGGGACGGTGGACGAAGCCAACTCCTTCGTCGGCGACGCGCTCGCGCTGCTTGAAGAGACGCCGTTTGATTTGCAGGATATGGCGGATGTTCTGCACGATATCCAACAGGAACTGTTCGATGTCGGCAGCGATCTCGCAACCGTCGGCGGGGTCCGCCCTTACAAGGTGACAGCGGACATGGTGGACCGTCTTGAACCGTTAATCGATCGCTACATGCAACAGACCGTTCCGGTGAAAAAATTCATCGTGCCGGGCGGTTCCCGTCCCGCCGCCAAGCTTCACATCTGCCGCACCGTGACCCGCAGAGCGGAACGGCGGGTTGTCGCCCTGGCCAAAGTGGAATCGGTCAACCCTGAATGCCTGCGGTACCTCAACCGGCTGTCCGACCTGTTCTTCGCGATGGCCCGTGCCGCCAACGCGAGATGCGGGCGTCCGGACCGCGAGTATGTCCGCTCCCGCCATGTGTTCCGGCACGCGATGGGAAAAGGAAAGGAGTTGGATTCCGTATGAAACGGCACGCATTCAGCCAGGCGGAACGGGCCGCCGTTTACAAAGCGATCTACGAACGGCGGGACATCCGCTCATTTTTACCCGACCCGATTGAGGAAGAGGCGCTGTTGCGCATTTTGGACGCGGGCCACCACGCCCCTTCCGTCGGTTTCATGCAGCCGTGGAATTTTATTTTGATCCGTTCGGAAGACGTCAAACGGCAATTGCGGGACGCCGTGGAGAGGGAACGAATCGCCGCCTCTCTGCATTTTGAGGATCGGCAGCGGGACTTGTATTTGAAGTTAAAAGTCGAGGGTATTTTGCAAGCGCCGCTGACCATCTGCGTCACCTGCGACCCGACCCGCGGCGGACGCCACGTATTGGGCCGCAACTCGATTCCCGAGACGGACGTGTTTTCCGTTTCCTGCGCGATTCAGAACATGTGGCTCGCCGCCCGGGCGGAAGGGATCGCCATGGGCTGGGTGTCGATTTTCAAAAAACAAGACATCCGGCACATCTTGTCCATCCCGCCGCACATCGATCCGGTCGGCCTCATCTCCCTTGGCTATACGGAAGAATTCCCGCCGCGTCCGTTGCTTGAAAGCTCCGGCTGGAGACGGCGCATCCCGCTTGCAGAATTGATTTTTGAAGAGCAATGGGGGCAGCGGTCGCCCTTATAACAAATTTTGATCCCGCATCGCGTCAAACAGGACTTTGTATCCGTCCAATCCCTCGCCTTCCGCCCGGACCCATTCGTTCAGCCCTTCCATTTCCATCATTTTGCGGATTTCGGGCTGATTCGGGTCCATCGCGAAGAGCAGTTCGGCAAACCGGTTGCCAAGCCCCTCGTCAAAATCCGGCAGTACGGTGAAATTGCAGTGGGAATAGCCGGGCGAAGTCCATATTCCCCGGATCTGACGGGTATCCGCCAATCCCTGCTCGAGCATCCGAATCCACGTGGATTCGCCGACCGCTCCCGCATCCGCTTCCCCTTCTTTTAACGCCCGCAGGACTTCATATTCGCTGGTGCCTGTGTCGCCATGCTTGCCGACATCCAGATTATACCGGATGAGGGTCACATCCGTTTCGGGATTGATCCCGTTTTGCTTGAGGAAATGGTACGGCAGGATCGCCGCCTGCCCCGAATCGGCACTGCCCAGCGCAAACCGCTTGCCTTTCAAATCCTGCAGCGAGTCGATGCCCCGGTCGGTTCTGGCAATGATCTTCGATGTGAACCCGATGTCGGTGTCGCGCATTCCCAAAACTTTCGCCTTTCCTTCCAATCTGTGTTGGATTCGCACGTACGCCACGTTCGTGTTCCAGGCAATATCGATAAAACCGCTTAACAATGCGTCAACCTGCGCTTCATAGTTGGAAAACAAAACATAATCGATCGGAAACCCGTTCTTCTGATAATACTCCCGTATGATATCCCAGATTTGAATGACTTTCGGATCGTAAGCGACCGCTCCAACCATGACGGCTCTGTCTCCCCCGCTCATACAAGACCTCCCCATCCTTTTCCGAACCATCCTTTGCCAAAAAAAAGATTTCTAGAACAACGGCAGCCCGGCAACCGATTTTCCAATCCACTCTTTCAACACTTCGACCGTGGGCGCCATGACGGACCCGGCCCGGGCATCCCGCAAATATCTTTCGACCGGAAGGGAACGGGTGTATCCCTGCCCGCCGCATACCTGCATCGCCAGATTGGTGACCCGGATCGCGCTTTCCGAGGCGATGATTTTCGACTGCATCACCTGCAGAACGGCACCCTCCTCTCCCCGGTCGGCCGCTTTTGCCGCATTTTGCAGAAAGAGAGAGGCAGCCTCCACACTGCCGTGCATCTCCGCCAGATAAAATTGAATCGCCTGCACCTCCGCCAAAGAGCGTCCGTCCGCGTACTTTCTGGTTTTGGCGTGTTCCAGCGCGGCCAGGTAAGCCCCTCTCGCCAGTCCGACATTCACCCCCGAACCGCCCAAAATAAACGTGGGAGCGACCACCTGAAAGACCATGTCCATGCCGTCCCCTTCCGCTCCGACAAGATTGGAGAGAGGAACTTTCACGCCTTCCAGCAGCACGTTGATACTGTTGTTGCCGGCGAGGCCGATTCCGTCCCAGGTCCCTTCGAACCGTACGCCGGGCGCATCCGTATCGACGATGATCATGTCGAGCCCCTTGTCCGGAGAGGAGGCGTTGGTCAACACAATCAGAAAATCCGCCCGGTCCCCATTTGTGACAAAGCTTTTCTTGCCGTTCAGTATCAACTGGCCGTCCGCAAATTCGGCTTTGATTTCCGGCGAATAAAAATGCGCCCCGGTGCCCCGTTCGCTGAAAGCGAGGGTGCCGATTTTTTCGCCCCGGGCAATCGGGTGCAGATACCGCTCCCGCTGATCGGGGGTCGCTTTCGACGCAATCACCCGCGTCGCGCATGAATGCATCAAAAAACACATCGCTGTCGAACCGCAGCTTTGGCCGATCACTTCTGTCACGGCAGCCAGGTCGGACAGGGAGCCACCAAGCCCGCCCGCTTCCTCCGGCACAAGCAGTCCCAAGAGCCCCGCCTTGCCAAGCGCATCAAACGCTTCCTGCGGGAACCGTTTTTCCCGATCGATCTCCGCCGCCAGCGGGGCGATCACCTCGTTTGCGATTTGCCGCGCCAATTCAACCGGATTTCGTTCCACCGCAACTGTCATGTTGCTCAACTCCCCTCCATGTTTGAATCACATAAAATTTGGCGTGTGAGATTCCGAAATTTTCCGAGCCGTTTCCGGATCCAGACCGATTTGCAGCATGCGCTGGATGCGGTGTTCGTGCATGAGCTCCTGCAGCCGGTTCACTCTGTCGAACCCGGTTTTCAGGTTGTCGGGAGTGCGGCCGCCGCCCGCAAGAACGGCCAGCGCTTCCAGCAGGTGAGAATTGTCGCTGGCGGCCGCCGAATTCAGATATTCGTTTCTTTCTTCCGCCGCATCGACCAGAGATTGGCTCCGTTTCGGGTTCCGAGACAAAATGTGCCGCACATGCCCGATTCCGTAAGAAACGTGGCGTCCTTCGTCGATTTTCGCGAGATGGACGATTTTCTTCGTCACCGGGTCGGGCGCGTATTCTTCCACAAAGTGCAGCAGGTCGAGAAACGTCCCTTCTCCCAGAACATGCAGCAGGAACGAGGATTTGAAATAGTCCTCCTGAATATACAGGCTGTGCAGCGAACGCTCGGTCAACGCGGAGGAAAATTGCAGCCCGCCGCCGCCCGCCAGCGCCCGTTTCGTAAACGCTTCAATGTGCCGGGCCTCGTCTTGCACCAGCGTGGACAGATACATCAGGACCTCGATGTAATGCGGGTTGATTCGGGCCATGAACTTTGCCGGGATGTACAAAGCGGAGTATTCGTTTTCCGCCAGAAAGGTCATGATCTGGCAGACCGCCCATTCCATCTCGTCCGGCAACTCCGGCAGCCGGTCCCAGGGGATATCGGTCGTCGCGTTCCACTGGTTTTCCTTGGCCTGTTCATACAGATCGGCCAAATTGTCGGCCCACACTTCATCTTTCCGGTTGATCGCAAACCCAAAATCCGGCACTCCCGGTTCCGCCACGGCGCCGCGCGGCACAAACCCGATATAGGCGGGCGCCTGTTCCAGCAGTTCGCCGGCCCGCCCCCGGAACCAGTCGCGAACCTCCAGCCGTTTGCCGTTCCGCAGAGGAATTTTAATGCCCCAGTCCGGCTTCTCCGTTGCCGCCGCATGGTTTTTGCGGATCAGATACCGGTAATGGTTTCCCCCGTCCAGCGCCATGAGGAATGTGTGTCTGTGCAGCCGGCACCAGCTTTGCAAATCCTCTTTCACGTGCCGGTGGGTGCTGATCACTTCCAGGAGCTGGCCCTCTTCCAGACGATCGAGCGCATTTTTCACGAGCAGAAAAAAGCTGGAACCGCCCGGCAGGTCCCCAATGTTCAGTTCTCCGTCGGGAGTGATTCCCAACAGTTCGTACGCTTCCGCTGATCGGTCATTCATGCCTGTCACATCCTTTCCCGGCGCTCCCCGATAATCCCGGTGCTTCCCGCTGCGGCTTCCCATTCTGCGGCTGCTTCCATTCTGCGAAAGCCGGCGGACAATTACCGCCGGAATTGATATAATAATATTTTATTTTTGTAATAATAATAAGTTATGTATAATGTAGCACCGGTATTCATGATATGTAAAGACCTCAGTTTCAACTTCGGTTCCGGCTGTATCATCACACACCCAATCGGGACCCGGTGAGTGGAGATCAATCCTTGTTATTCTACTCCGGGTTTCTTGTTTCCGGATTGCGGACCCCGTTGAGAAAAATATCGATCATCAACCCGATCTCCCTGTCTTCCTCCAAAGCTTTCGCTTCTTCCGGGAACAAAACGTGTTTAAAAACGATATAGCCAAGCATCATGGAAAATGCCGCTCTGGCTACGGCCAGAGTGGGAAGCCGCCGGAATTCCCCCTCCTCCATTTTTTTCGCGATAAACATTTCCATCATCGCTCTCGCCCGACGGGCAATGTGCTCGACAACAGCTTCTTTGATCTCCGGATGAAAAGTCGCTTCCTGCAAGAGGATCCGCACCCGGTCCCGGTTTTTGTCGATCAACTCCAACCTGTTTTTAAACAGCCGCCTCAGCATTTCTTCCGTCGGAATGGCGGAATCATCCGTAATCTGTTTGACATCTTTCAGGATGTAGGGAGACAGCCATTTCATAACCAACGGAACGATCAGGGTCAGCAGAATGTCCTTTTTCGTTTTGAAATGGCGAAAGATGGTTCCCTCCGCAACCCCGGCCTCTTTCGCGATTTCACTGGTGGAACTGGCGTGGAACCCTTTCTCCGAGAACAGTTTGATCGACGCTTCAAGGATCCGGCGCTGCTTCTCGGTCATTTGATCTTCCGCTTTGATTTCTTCCAGCCAGCCGGCCATCATGTCTTCAAATTTCGATTCCACCACAAGCGCCTCCTTTTGACGTAGTCTTTATTCCAATCTTTTCCTGAAACGCAAAACGGCAACCGCGCAGATCAACACAGCAAAACCGGACAGAATCAACGTTTCCCGCCAGAGATAATCAAGGGCGACGCCTTTCAAAAAGATCCCCCGCAAAATCATCAGAAAATACGTCAGCGGCAGCATCCCGCCCAGTCCCTGGATCCATAGCGGCATCGTCTCCCTGGGAAAGACAAACCCGGACAACAGAACGCTTGGCAAAATGATGGCAAACGCCATCTGCATCGCCTGCAGCTGCGTTTTCGCCACTGTCGAAATCAACATTCCGATCGCCAGGGTGGTCACCAGAAACAACAGCCCCAGCGCAAGAAGCAGCGTGAAACTGCCTTTCACCGGTACGCCGAACCAAAGGACCGCCGTCAGCAACACAAGCGTAAAGGAAAAAAGGCCGATTGCCACATAAGGAAACAACTTTCCAAGGATCAGTTCGACCGGTTTGACAGGGGTCACGACCAGTTGCTCCATCGTCCCCCGTTCCTTTTCCCTGACCAGAGAGAACGCGGTAAGCAGAGCGGTCACGTTTTGCAGGATGAGACCGATCAAACCCGGAATGTTGAAGACCGTGCTGTCCATGTCCGGATTATACAGCACTCGCGGCTCCGCCTGAACGGGCAGATGGATCTCTTGGAATCCCTGCTTCTTCAAGAATTCCTCCTGTACCGCCAACGCCTTGTTTTGCGCGATCATCTGCGCGGCCGACAAAGCGGTTCTGGCGGCTGTCGGATCGGTTCCGTCCAGCAGGATCTGCACCTTCGCCTCGCGGTTCTCCTCCAGCCGGTAGGCAAAGTCGGGCGGGAACACCAAACCCGCTTTGATCTTTCCCGCATCCATCAGATCCTGAAGTTCTTTGTAGCCGGAAACTTCATACCGGATGTCAAAATACCGCGATACCTGAAACTTTGCCGTCAATTCCCGCGACATTTTCGATTTGCTTTGATCCCATACCGCCGTCGACAGGTGTTCGACATCGGTGTTGATCGCGTATCCGAATAACAGCAGAAGCAAGAGCGGCATGGCAAGTCCGATTCCGAAACTCGCCGGGTCCCGCCGGATCTGCAGGAACTCTTTTTTGAGAATGGCAAGGAATCTTTGGAAGGAAAATTTGCCGTTCATCTCCTAGTTGCCACCTTCTTTTCCTCTTCCTGCACAAAATGGATGAAGACATCGTCCAAATTGTTTTTTCCTAGCCGTTGCATCAACTCGCGGGGAGTCCCGACAGCCAGCAGCCGTCCGTAAAAAATAAACCCGATCCGGTCGCAGGCGGCCGCTTCGTCCATATAGTGGGTGCTGACCAGAATGGTGATCCCTTCTTTCGCCATCTGCTGAATGATATCCCAGAAAATCCGGCGGGACACGGGATCGACACCGGCGGTCGGTTCGTCGAGAATCAACAGTTCCGGTCTGTGCAAAAGGGCGCACGACAGCGCCAAACGCTGTTTCCAGCCGCCTGACAACGTTCCGGCCAGTTGGTCCTCCCTCCCTCGCAGGCCGGCCAACTCAATCAACTCTTGTTTCCGGATGGCCGCTCTCTGCCGGGAAAGTCCGTAAATTCCGGCGTAAAAGTCTAAATTTTCACCGACGGTCAAGTCTTCGTACAAACTGAATTTCTGCGACATGTAGCCGATATGCTGCTTGATTGTTTCCGATTCCTTGAGTATGTCATACCCAAGCACCCGTCCGGACCCCGAGGTTGGAGCCAGAAGCCCGCACAACATCCGAATCGTCGTCGATTTTCCCGAGCCGTTCGGCCCCAGGAAACCGAAGATGCTTCCTTTCGGGATAGCAAGGGTCACACGATCGACGACCCGGTGCCTCCCGAAGTCTTTGGTCAGATCTTGGCATGCGATCGCCGTTTCCATAGTTAGCGGCCCCCTTTTGCGCCGTCCGCAGCGACCAAAATGTCGGCCGGCATCCCCGGTTTCAATTCCCCCCATCCGTCGGTCAGCTTGACGGTCACGGCAAACACCGTTTTCGCCCGTTCTTTGGGCGTTTGCACATTTTTCGGGGTGAATTCGGCTTTCTCGCTGATGCGGCTGACCCGGCCGTGAAATGTTTTGCCGGGATACGCGTCCACCCGGACGCTCACTTCTTTGCCGGTCTGCACCAGATGCAAGTCCGTTTCCGGTACGTACATGGTGATTTCCAGATCTTTGGGGTCCAGCACCGTAAAGAGGAGGGTGCCCGGCTTGACGAGTTCGCCAACTTCCACGTGCCTGCGCAAAATGATCCCGGGAACCAACGGGTAAATCCGGGTATTCTCAAGCTGTTCCCTGAGTTGTTCGACTTTTGCTTGGGCCTGGTCTTTTACGGCCAGCAAATTGCGCAGCGTGTACGAAGTCGAACCTTCCTCCAACAGGGAGAGTTGGGCCCGCGCCGCCGCTTTTTGCGCCTCTGCCGCTCCCAGTTGGGCTTGTGCCGCTTCCGCTTCGTTTTTGGCCGCCTCATATTGGGCCAGTCCGGCGCGGTACTGGGCTTCCAATTGATGAACCCGGGTCTGCGCCTGGTTCAACAGTTCCTTTTGCGCCTCCCAGTCTTTTTCCGGAACCGCTCCGGCGGCATGCAACGCTTCCAGGTTCCTGGTTTGCTTCTCTTGGTACGCCAGCGTGTTTTGGGCGCCTTCCAACTGGCTTTTCAGCTGGGCCACCTGCGCCTCCATCTGCGCCAATAGGGCGTTCGCCTGTTTCACTCTGGCTCTCGACTGGGATCCGAGGGATTCAAACTGGTCGACATTGGCCATGGCCTGTTGAATCTGTTGGTTACGCGACCCTGCCTGCGCTTCTTCCCATTTTGCCAAAGCCGCGTCTCTCGCCGCTTCCGCCTCTTTTAACTGCCAGCTTAAAACCTTGTCGTCAATTTTCGCCAGGCGGGTATCGGGGGATACGGAATCGCCCTCGTCCTTGTCGAGAGCGACAACAGTTCCCGACACTTGGGAAACCACCGGAATTTCCCTTCCTTCAATCGTTCCCGAGAATACAACCGGATCGTCGGAACGACAACCGGCCAAGGGGAACATGAAAAGGCCAACCAGTAAAATTTTGGCGTTTCGGATCGTCATGTGAACCTCTCCCTATTGAAAGTGAGTAATCACTCGCTATCTGTTTTTAAAGTATACTCCCGGTGGTTTCCAGTCAAGTTTTTTGTTGACGATAGCAAAGATCAGAACTTAAGGGTCAGAACTTAAGTGTTGCCGCTGTAACAAAATGCATGTTGAAATCACCCGGGATAGCAGAAACATGGGTTCAAAAAATGTAAGCGTCAAATAACCCCCACCTGTAAACGATCCGTCATTCATGAGACAATGCCCTCAAGCAAATCAAGGAGGAGGCCAACATCTCATGAATCGTGAACAACGGATCCGGGAATGGGTTTCCCGCATTGAAGAGTACCGAACCAGCGGACTGACGATGGCCGCGTGGTGCGAGGCGCAAGGCGCAAGGCATTTCCCTCCATCAATTGAAATACTGGCTGAAACGTTTGAAACGGCTATCCGATTCGAACCGGACAACGACTTCCCTTACGGGTTGGACGCCGGTGACCGTGACATCCTCCCCTGAAAACCGCAAACCGGAACCAGGGGTTGTCATTCGGATCGGCCAGGCATCCATCGAGGTCGCAAACGGTTTCGATCCCCATCTTCTCCGTCAGGTTGTTCAGACCTTGATGACCCTGTGCTAAGCATTCCAAATTCGGTCCGCGTCTATCTTGCCTGCGGCAGCACCGATCTCCGCAAATCGATCGACGGGTTGGCCGCCCTGGTGCAGGAAGGATTCGAGCTGGATCCGTTCTCTCCCGCGCTGTTTGTTTTTTGCAACCGGCAACGGGACAAAGTAAAGATTCTGTTCTGGGACCACAACGGCTTCTGGCTCTTCTACCGCCGGTTGGAGCGGGGGAGATTTCAGTGGCCGATGGCTCCATCCGGACGGCCGCTTGAGATGAGTGGCCGCGAATTGCGCTGGTTCTTGGACGGCCTGTCGCTGGAACAACAGCAGGCGCATCCTGCCGTTCGGGCAAGGCATATCATTTAAACATGAAATCGGAATGTGGATAACTCAATCCTGTGGATAACCCGCCATCGCACCACGGAATGCCTGTTTCAATGAGTTTTTGGGGCCGGGCTTTTAAGTCTTCTTACGTTCTGATGTGATCCTGCGTTTTTTTTGCACAGCCCAAAGAAGACCTGACTTTTACAGGTCGAAATGCCGTTATGGCCAGGGATGAATCGAACAG